>NZ_JAIVFR010001125.1 GCF_020829685.1 Nostoc sp. CHAB 5715
TCTGAATTACTCAAAAAATTGCCCAATGCTACCATAACCTTTTTGAGACAGCCCCAACGCGATCGCATCAACGATCAGCTGTGGAACCAACCTTGGAACATTTTATTTTTCGCTGGTCATAGTAAAAGCGAGGGTGAGACTGGTCGTATTTATATTAATGACAAAGACAGTTTAACAATTGCAGACCTGAAATATGCCCTGAGAAATGCCGTCACCAATGGGTTACAGTTGGCGATTTTTAACTCCTGTGATGGATTGGGATTAGCGCGAGAACTACAAGATTTACATATTCCCCAAATCATTATCATGCGGGAACCTGTGCCGGATCTTGTGGCACAAGCATTTTTAAAACATTTTTTGGAAGCTTTTTCTTCAGGTGCATCTTTATATATTGCAGTTCGCACTGCCAGAGAAAAACTGCAAGGATTAGAAGACAAATTTCCAGGGGCAAGTTGGTTGCCGATAATTTGTGAAAATCCTGCTGCCATACCTATGACTTGGCCAAAGCCCCGAATGAAATCTAACTGCTGCCTACTGATAAGGGGATTGCTAATGAGTGTGATGCTCACCATCAGCGTGCTAGGAGTCCGGCAAATGGGAGGATTGCAAACATGGGAGTTACAAGCTTACGATCAATTAATGCGATCGCGTCCCCAAGAAAAGCAAGATCCGCGCCTGTTGATAGTCACTGTTACCGAAGAAGATTTTCAGTTACCAGAACAAAAGGACAGAAGAGGGTCGTTATCGGATCTAGCACTAGCCAGACTTTTAGAAAAACTTGCACACTTCCAACCCAAAGCCATTGGCTTAGATATTTATCACGATCAGCCATCACAACGCAACCAAGCTTCTTTGGCGACTAGGTTGAAAACAGATGACAAGCTTTTTACAATTTGCAAAGTTCAAGAACTTACAAAAGACCGTCCGGGAATTTCACCTCCTTTGGGGGTTCCACTAGAACGCCAAGGATTTAGTGATATTGTCCCAGATTCAGACCACATTCTGCGTCGTCATTTATTGGCAATGCAACCAGCAGATGTAACCTCCCCTTGTACTGCACGCTACGCCCTTAATGCTCAACTGGCATTCCACTATTTGCAAGCAAAAGGCATCTCTGCCAAATACACAGATTCTGGGGATTTGCAGTTAGGCAACGTTGTTTTTAAGCGGTTGCAGCCTCAGATGGGTGGCTATCAACAAGCGGATACACGGGGCTACCAAATATTGCTCAATTACCGCTCTTTCCAAAATTCTCCTGGAGAAATTGCTCCTAAAGTCACACTCACAGATGTACTTAGGGGTAAAGTTAACGCTGAACAAGTCAAAGACCGAATTGTTCTCATTGGTACTACTGCCCAAAGCTTTCGTGATTATAATCCTACCCCCTACATGACTGGGCAGGGTTTTTCCGAAGAAATACCAGGGGTGATTTTGCAAGCACAAATGGTGAGTCAGCTAGTGAGTGCGGTTATGGATGGGCGACCTTTGATATCAATTTTGCCAGTTTGGGGCGAAGTTTTGTGGGTTTGGAGTTGGTCAGTGGTTGGAGGTGCATTTGGCGTAGTCGGATTAGTGGCGATCGCACCAAGCGATCGCTCAAGACTATATTTAGTACTAGCAGGAGGAGGTGTACTTGGAGTCTTATACATTTTTTGCTTAATTCTCTTTTACCAAGGGATTTGGGTTCCCCTAGTTCCGTCAGCTTTGGTTTTAGTGGCTACTGGCGGCACAGTGGCAATTTACCTATTTTCACAACAAAGCAGTGACAACTGACTTCTACAACTTGAGGTATAAATAAAAATGAAATTCTCTATGCAAAAGATTCAAATTTTTCTTGCCGTTAGTTTAATATTCCTTAGCTCTATAGATGTGCAGGCACAGCCTGCAAATCCCAACGGGCAATTAAAGCAATCATTGATTTTTGCTGCACCGCCTCCACCAAAAGACATCGGGGAACCAGGTAAGCGAGGAGAAGCAGGTAGTCGTGGCTGTGGGCAGGATATCAATAAGCCTATGACTTCTTCTCAAAAGCGACTCACAGCTTTAGTACCTGTTTATTCAAACTCAGAATTGGTGTTTGGCACAACGATCGCAGAGCATCCTAGTTTCTTATTCTATGTTCCTTATGCATCGGAATTTGCATCTGGAGAGTTTGTGCTAGAAGATGAAGCACAAAATCAGACTACTTACAAAACTTCCCATCCATCCCGTCCTTGGCAATTA
>NZ_JAIVFR010001126.1 GCF_020829685.1 Nostoc sp. CHAB 5715
CCTGAAGAGGTATTGCACGCACCAAGGCCAGGCAGGGCGGGAGGAATGCTGGGCGTGATGGGGCATATCTTTGTTGTCGGATCGATATGGAAAGCGCATTTGACGGGCGGGATACATGGCTATGAATCAAGGCAAATGCAAGTTGCCGTGGTTCTTGATGTACTGCGGCAGCGCCAGGCGCAGCTGGACCAATGGTACTTGGAGTTCCTGCAACAGCAGCAGGCTTCGGCCCTCGCCAAAAGCATCGACTTCGTATTCATAGGTGGTGAAAAAGGGCGGATGCAAATGAGTCAAATGCTGACTCACGTAGCAAATCATGCGACTTATCACAGAGGCTATGTGGCTGACATGATCTATGAAACGGGAGGCGTTCCGCCAACGATGGACATCCCTGTATTTGTTCGGCATGAACAGGCGCTCTGCGGTTAGCCTTTCATGTAAAAAGAGGACTGTCTTAACATTAATCTGTGGGCGATTTTATCCACGGGTGGCAATGTAACTAGGAGAATAAATAGCCAATGACCCTCGGTAAACCTTTGCAAAGCGCGACTGCAAAAGAATGTGCTGCTGGGGTAATGGATACAATTCCGTTAGTGATGCGGTTTATCCGAGCGGATATGCGAGCTAATAGTGCCGCTTGTTTATCTATACCGCAGTTGCTCGCTAGCATTTCTCAATCGCAGTCCAGGTGCTTCACTATCTGATTTGGCAGAGCATTTAGGTGTCACCTGTGCGACAGCATCAGCCACAACAGAACGGCTAGTACAACGCAACTTGGTGCAACGCAGCAACGATCCGCAAGAAAGGCGGCGGGTTCTCCTGAATCTCACGCAAGAGGGAAAGCATCAATTAAACCAGTCTCAAGACCAAACTCGCGCTCATATTGCCCGACCTTTTGGAAGGTCTGACACCAGAGCAAGTTTCCAACATTGAAGAAGGGTTGGCTCTACTAAAAAATGTCTTCGAGCAAACGGAAATTAAACCAGAGCAACACTAAGTCTGCAAAACACGATCCTTTTGCGGCGCTCAGGTTTCGAGATTATCGGCTATTTACTATCGGGCGTGTACTCCTGTTCATCGGGTCACAAATGCAAACCGTGGCCATTGGCTGGGAACTCTATGAGCGCACAAATTCAGCTTTAGCATTAGGTGGTGTTGGGCTAGCTCAAGTCTTGCCAATGATTGCCCTCACCTTGATTGCTGGCGATATCGCCGATCGCCGCGATCGCAAACTGACAATGTTGCTGTCAGTACTGCTGTTAGTCTTATGTTCCCTAGCTTTGGCTGTACTTTCTTGGACTAAGGGTGCAGTAGTTTTATTTTATGCCTGCTTGGTATTCACAGGGATTGCTAGGGCTTTCTTGAAACCTGCCAGTGATGCCTTGATGTGGCAATTGATACCTGTTAGTGCCTTTACGAATGCAGCCACTTGGAATAGTAGTAGCTTTCAGTTAGCCTCAGTTATTGGCCCAGCCTTGGGAGGATTTGGTATAGCCTTCTTGGGAGGTGCGACAGGGGTATACGTACTGGGTGCGATCGCAGGTTTGCTATGTTTTGTCTTAACGGTGGCAATATCAAAACAAGAAACCATTCGTTCTAAAGAACCAATCTCACTCAAAGCACTCTCAGCAGGGGCTAAATTTGTCTGGCAAAATCAATTGATTTTAGCAGCCATTACCTTAGATATGTTTGCAGTTTTGTTAGGAGGTGCGATCGCGCTACTACCCATTTTCGCCAGGGATATTTTGCAGGTAGGGCCATTAGAATTAGGCTACCTACAAGCAGCCCCCTCCATTGGGGCTTTATTGATGGCGGTTTTACTGGCATATCTACCACCCTTACGCAAAGCGGGGCCTGCCTTACTCTGGTCAGTAGTTGGCTTTGGTGTTGTCACAATTATCTTTGGGCTGTCTCGTTCGTTTTGGCTATCACTATTAATGCTAGTGCTGAGTGGCGCACTAGATACTATTAGCGTTGTAATTCGCCATACCTTAGTACAAATTAGAACTCCAGATAATTTACGCGGTCGCGTTGCTGCGATCAATAGTGTATTTATTAGTGCCTCTAACGAGTTAGGTGGCTTTGAATCAGGTCTGACGGCTGCTTTATTTGGCCCAGTCATCTCTGTAGTTGGTGGTGGAATTGGCACGATTGCAGTCGTAATTGCTGTAGCTGCAATTTGGCCGGGTATTGCCAAGTTAGGAGCATTACAAGAATATGAGG
>NZ_JAIVFR010001127.1 GCF_020829685.1 Nostoc sp. CHAB 5715
CGAGACAACCCCTTCTTTTTCCTGGGTCATCGATCGGGTTGGCTGAAAGAAAATGCCTTTTTCGACAAGAAAGGTTGTCACTAAATAACCGATAATACTGGCAAAAATTTCATGTTCACGTCCCGGCATGAGAATCTCGATTGTATCGTCATAATAAAACAGCCGCACACCAGGAGAACCGTCAAAACCTTTCTGGATGAACTTGAACTGTTCCCACGTCCCATAATGGACAATGCGTTGGTCAGTAGTTCGGTCGAGTAGTGGGGGCATCGCGTTCACCTCTAGCAATCCCTGCCTGAATTGTGACATACTCTTTGCCAGCATGACTATTATACGCTTTGAAAATAATTGATTTGTTCAATTGCGTAGGCGAGCTTTTCGTAGACATCGCATTTTATGAGAATGTGGCAATGGCGATCGCGGTTTCTCAAATCGCCATCAGAATCACCTCTGCCAAAATTCTTGATTTTATTCTTCTACTGCTCTTTTAGTGATCGCCCCTTCATAAATTTGCTCAAACGCTCCAGATTATATCGTTGTGTTGGGCTGCTGGCGCTGTGCGACCTGGATTAACAACCTTAATGCCTCATTCACTGCTTCATCGTTGGGAAAAGCTTGGGCAACATCGGGATCTAAAAGTACTAGGTTTGTTTTTGTACGATATCGCTCAACATATTTACCTCTAACCCCGCTTGCCATTTGAGCGAAGTCGTACTCAGGACGTAATTCATCTTCCATTTCGTTTTCAACTTCCTTGTTCATAAAACCTCTTCTCTTAGCGGGTAGCATTTCGGGCGCTGATAATTCGTATCTTTTCCCCTCTATCAGTATGTGCAACGACTAAAAGTTGTTCAAACCTAGATAAGCCAATAATAACGTAGCTACTTTCTCTATCAGACTGAAATGATTTCAAAGGTGTCTTGATGACCAATTCGATAAAACAAGAAATCAGAATCGAGGGTGAGAATTTGACGATACCCTGTCTTTTCAGCCGTCAAAACCAATGTAGCATCTGCTAAATCCATTGGGCGATCGCGGTATTGTTCCATCAGCGCCAACAAACGGCTGTAATCACTCTCCTGAATCTTGTAAACGGTCAGCAGTTTATCTAAAAGAAGCTGCCCCAACTGTTTTTGCATTTGCCAGCCGCCACGATGCAGGGCAAGATACATGGCTTCTGTCAGGCATGACCAGGTTGTGACTAGAGGCTTTGCCAAACGCATTACTGCGATTTTATAAGCATTGTGCTGAGGCTGAGTGCGATCAACTAAACACAATAAGACTCCTGCATCGCACAGGATTATAACTCTAGCCCTTGTTGCCGATATTTATTGAGTAGGAGTTGCTGATAGTTGCTGACTGGTTCAGATGGAGATACGTCTAGGGAATCCACAGCCTCAAACCATTGTGACCATTTTTCCACAAGTGTTTCATCAGGCTGATTGTCAGCAATTTTAACTTGATGTTTGTGGATCACAAAATCAATGAAGTCGGTCACTTCTTGCAGGAGTGGCTCAGAAAGTTGTTGCAATTTTGCGATGGTAGTTTCACGAATAGTCATGATATACGCCCAACAATGACTTCTAGTATTTCAAAATCAATATCACATCGCTCAGATTTCTCTGAGTTTAGCATTAAACATATTGGAAGATGCCCAGATGGTGCTGTCCGCGAGTAGTGAATATCAGAGTAATATACCCAATCTCCTTCTTTCCGCCAGCCAACTTCATCACCAAATTTTTCTTGTATTTCCTCACTATTATAAGTTGTATCATAACCGCCTCCAAGACGTTTCCAAATGCGTTTTTGAACGCTAAATCCAAACCGTCCGTTGCTATACTTTAACCAAAGTTTATTTATATTATTTAAGTCTTTTTTAGGAAGATTTTTTATATATTCTGAGTCAGAATAATTTGTAAGATAATTTCTATATGGTGAAATTTCTGGGAATTTTTTATGATAGATTATATAGATTATCTTGGCTGTTTCTAAATCAGCTTCTTCCCACTTCCTAGCTTGAAGTAATTCATCTAGTTTATGATAATACCCCGATACTACTTCAGTGAAATCTTTAGAAGAAGTATGACTATAGGCTGTAGCACTAGTAACAACTTCTCTTGCTACTTCAGTTTCATCATTAGTCTTCTTAGTGTTAGTACTAAAAGATTTTTTCCACATAAAAAGCTTTTTTCTAACTTTGGGCTTTTTACGGGCTTCTTCTG
>NZ_JAIVFR010001128.1 GCF_020829685.1 Nostoc sp. CHAB 5715
TCACGGGGTTCAGCATCTATCAAAGCTTGGTGAGAAACTAATTCCTTGTTCTCTTCTCCGTAGAAAATTTCTCGCAACATCGACAGCAGATAAATCGGAGTTAAAATTACTCCCACTGCCATCAAGAATACCACAATGACTTTGAAGGTAGAGCTATAAGCATCGCTAGTAGCAAAGCCGACAAATACCATTAATTCTGCCACAAAACCGCTCATCCCTGGCAGTGCCAAAGAAGCCATCGAACAGGTGGTGAACATGGCGAAAATCTTCGACATTCTCTTGCCAACACCGCCCATTTCATCCAACATCAGGGTATGTGTCCGGTCATAAGTTGCGCCAACCAGGAAGAACAAACTCGCCCCAATTAACCCGTGGGAAACCATTTGCAACACTGCCCCACTTAAACCTAAATCGGTGAAGGAAGCAATACCAATGGTGACAAAGCCCATGTGGGAAATTGAGGAGTAGGCAATTTTTCGCTTCAGGTTGCGCTGGGCAAAGGATGTCAAGGCAGCGTAGATGATATTAACTACCCCCAAAACCACCAACACTGGTGCAAAAAGAGCGTGGGCATCGGGGAGCATTTGGGCATTCATCCGAATTAAGGCGTAACCGCCCATTTTCAACAGAATACCTGCCAATAACATGTGTACGGGCGCTGTCGCTTCACCGTGGGCATCAGGTAGCCAGGTGTGCAAGGGAATAATCGGCAACTTGACGGCGTAGGCAATCAGGAAGCCAGTATAGACGGCAAGCTGGAAATTGAGGGCGAAGTCTTTTAAAGCGATCGCTCGCATGTCAAACGTCACCGTATCGCCGTAAAATCCCATTGTTAGGGCAGACAGCAAAATAAACAGCGACCCGCCAGCAGTGTATAAAATGAATTTGGTCGCTGCATATTGCCGCCTTTTGCCTCCCCAAATCGACAGCAGAAAGTATATCGGCACCAGTTCCAGTTCCCACACCAGGAAAAATAACAGCATATCCTGGACGGCGAACACGGCAATCTGACCGCCATACATCGCCAACATCAAGAAGTAAAATAGCTTCGGCTTGAAGGTAACAGGCCAAGCTGCTAAAATCGCCAGCGTGGTAATGAATCCAGTCAAAATAATTAGGGGCATGGATAAGCCATCTGCCCCTACTGACCAATTCAAATCTAGTTGGGGTACCCAGGGGTAACTCTCGACCAACTGCAAATTTGGATTGGAGAAATCATACCCAGTATAAAAAGCATAAACAATTAGTGCAAAATCTATCAGCCCTACGATGAGGGAGTACCAGCGCACTGTTTTGCCTTCTTTATCCGGGATGATGGGAATCAGTAGTGAAGCGGCTATCGGCAACAGAATAATCGTCGTCAGCCACGGAAAATTAGCTGTATTCATCACAATTCGTCTGCTATCAAAATCATGTTTGGCAAAAAGTCACTAGTTATTAACTAACAGCTTTTTGAGGATTTCGTCTTCCTCGTTAGGTTGATTTAATTAAATTGGCAATCCCCTATTTTTTCTCTTGGAAGTCTTTTTTGACACTTGCGGCTGCGGAATGTGCGTTGTGATACTGGCAGTCAAGTTAAAAATTTACCGTAAAAAAGTTGGTAAAATTATAGTTTAGGGGTGCGATCGCGTAATCTAAACCATCGCTAAAAATACATGATGCTGTTACACTGGTACACGCATAGCTGAGGCTGTTTCAATAAGATTATCACTTTCGTTAGCAAAATCAAGTGAATTCAGGTGATTATGTTGAATTTTATAGGTAAAGTTGTTAATCAAAAAAATCTACCTATTAAAGATGCTAAGGTTTCATTGGAAGGTCTAGGAATTCCACTTGTAAACCACACTGATGGAGAAGGAGTTTTTAGATTTGCAATTAATATCATTAGTGGGAATAATATTAACGTAAACATTAGGGTAGAAGCTGAAGGATATAGACCATATAACCGTTATAGTGAGTTGTCTATTGATAATAAAAATCTTGAAGAAATTCGACTCATTGAGAATGACATAGATAACCCTATCCAACCACCAGTAGCCATCAATGTTGCTAAGATAGGAGCAATAGCCACAGTTGTAGCAGCATTGATAGCTGGTGTGGCAATGTTCTTGTCTAACTCTTTTGGAGGAACAAAACCAACTCCACAAACCCCAACTCCACAAACCCCAACAGAATCTATTAATTCTTCACCAGGAAAAATTACACCTAATCCTAAAC
>NZ_JAIVFR010000112.1 GCF_020829685.1 Nostoc sp. CHAB 5715
GCTAAAGTCTACTAAAGTAGACTAAAGATTTTTCGGATTATTTAGTCATCTTTAGATGACTTTCGCTATTAGCAAGGAACTTCAGTTCCTTGCGGGACATGGCTTTTACGTTAAGTTGACACGTATGAGCAATGCTGTGCCCCTACACCTCACGATATAATGTTGTACCGCATCTGGATGGGAACCGCTATATAGCGTTTTCTAATAAGAATCAGGTACTTCTAACCTCACCCCGATAAAGCTGTGCTTCATCTCCCCTCTCCTTAGCAAGAAGAGGGGTTGGGGGTGAGGTCTATTAAATTAAAGGATAATGTCGCTTGCTACTAGTTGTGGTGTTCCTATAAGCTGAATCTCAAACTCAGCAGACAGATTCCCAGCAGTATTACCTTGAAGAATACCTCCTGCATAACGAATCTGACCGAGTGCGGAGAATGCCCTAGTCCCAATAAAAGTAAAGGTTTGGTTGCCCGCTATATTGGAGTTGGCGTCGATGGTAGATAGATCGATTTGATCACCTGGTAAGTTACCGTTTCCAACAAAGTCAGTGATAACATCCCGTAACAAACCAGGTTGACTCTCAAGAACTGAGTTGAAATCGAAAATATCGTTACCTTGTCCTCCAATGAGGCGATCAGTCAGAATATCAGTCAGCCCACCACTGACAAAGAAGGTATCATCGTTGCCAAAATCACCGCTAATCGTATCGTTGCCACTACCACCGTTAATGGTATCGTTGCCAAATCCGCCAAGAAGGCTATCGTTGTCAAATCCGCCAAAAAGGCTATCGTTGTCAAATCCGCCAATAAGGCTATCGTTGCCACCACCGCCATCAATTGTATCGTTGCCTGCACCGCCGTTAATTATATCCTTGCCAAATCCGCCAAGAAGGCTATCGTTGCCACCACCGCCATCAATTGTATCGTTGTCCTCTTCGCCGTTAATGGTATCGTTGCCAAATCCGCCAAGAAGGCTATCGTTGCCACCACCGCCGTTAATTGTATTGTTGTTGCCAAATCCGCCAAATCCGCCGTTAATGGTATCGTTCCCTGCACCGCCGTTAGTAGTATCGTTGCCATCACCGTCGTTAATTGTATCGTTGCCTGCACCGCCGTTAATGGTATCGTTGCCACCACCGCCGTCAATTGTGTCGTTGTCCTCTTCGCCGTTAATGGTATCGTTGCCAAATCCGCCAAGAAGGCTATCCTTGCCAAATCCGCCGTTAATTGTATTGTTGTTGGCAAATCTGCTAAATCCGCCGTTAATGGTATCGTTGCCTGCACCGCCAATAAGGCTGTCGTTGCCGTCTCCACCGTCAATCAAATCATCGTCATTTCCGCCATTAATTGTATCGTTGTTACTACCACCCTTAATCGTATCGTTGCCATCAAATCCGTTAATGATATCAGCGTTAGAGATATTACGAAAATCAAAAAAAGAATCAACTACACCGGACAGATTGTCAGGGCGATTAGTACCGTTAATGGTTGCCATTAATGAGCGCTCTCCTGAAATTACAGCGTTTTTAATGTAGGGGGATGCATTAACATTGTATCGGAATGCATTAACATTGTATCGGGACGCATTAGCATTGTATCAGGACGCATTAGCATTGTATCGGGACGCATTAGCATTGTATCAGGACGCATTAGCATTGTATCGGGACGCATTAGCATTGTATCAGGACGCATTAGCATTGTATCGGGACGCATTAATAATGCTAGGACTTACGCACTGTACAAATTCATCGTGATGTGCATTAACGATGCTCCCGGAAGTTTTCAGGCTTTTCTTAATTATCGTGCGATCGTCAATAGACCATGCTGTGCCCTTACGAAAGATGTGGTTTTTAAACTTCTCCATATATAGGACTCCTATTTGATTTTTGAAAAAACTCCGTACAACTCGAAAGGGCTGATTCCCTACTCCCTACTCCCTGCCTACGCAAATAATTTCAAAAATCAAAGCGGATTACTATATGGTATTTCTTGTCAATGCGTAAGTCCTAAATGCATTGGCATTGTGAGACTATGGCAAATTTAATTTGCTATGAATTAATGAAATGCTGTACTTAGCTTGTGTACCTCACCAACTTGAAATCTGCTGTACATCAAAAATAAGAACCCCACTTCTAAGAGCAAGCGTTTAGGAGTGGGGTGTTAAAGGATGTTTGAAAAGTCTTCCAGCGTGTGTTTCACTACCCTGGCTACCGAGAAACTGCTACGAGAGAATGGAGTTTTGGGATTTGAGATCGCCCCCCTGAGTTCCACTTGAGGCTCAAGCTGACCCTTTTCAAACAACCTCTTAGAGACTTTTGCAAGAAGTCTATTAAATTAAAGGATAATATCGTTTGCCACTAGTCCTGGTGTTCCTGTCAGCGCAATCTCAAACTCAGCCGACAGATCCCCATCAGTGCTACCTTGGAGAATACCTCCTGAATAACGGATCTGACCGGGTGCGGAGAATGCGCCAGTCCCAATGAAAGTGAAGGCTTGGTTGCCACCTTTAGTCAAGTTAGCGTCGATGGTAGATAGATCGATTCGGTCACCTGGCAAGCTACCGTTTCCAACAAAGTCAGTGATAACATCTCGTAAAAAACCAGTAGGACTATCTGAAACTGAGTTGAAATCGAAAACATCGTTACCTAATCCTCCAGTGAGAACATCAGTCCCAGTACCGCCCGCGAGTGTGTCGTTGCCACTATCACCGTTAAGGATATCGTTGCCACTATCACCGTTAAGGATATCGTTGCCACTATCACCGCTAAGGACATCGCTTCCACTATCGCCGTTAAGGATATCGTCGCCATCACCGCCAATAAGGCGATCGTTGCCACTACCGGCGTTAAGGATATCGTCGCCATTACCACCAATAAGGCGATCGTTGCCACTACCGGCGTTAAGGATATCGTCGCCATTACCACCGTTAAGGGTATTATTGCCATTGTCAGCGTTAAGGATATCGTCGCCCAATCCGCCAATGAGGCTATCGTTGCCATTGTCAGCGTTAAGGATATCGTCGCCACTACCGCCGTTAATGGTATCATTGCCGCCATTGCCGTTTAGGATATCACTGCCGCCATTGCCGTTCAGGATATCGTTTGTGCCACGAGCGTTGATAATGTCACTGAAATCGGTACCGTTAAAGGTTGCCATTAATGAGTTTCTCCTGAACTGAGAGGATAAAAAAATTACCTCGTGACTTCCCCATGAGTAAACGGCGTTGCTGATTAAGAGTATGAATTTGGTTTCCTCCAAAGGCGCAAGGAAACAGTTTCAAGGATTTAATTTTTGAATTTCACACTTTTATTCAGCAACGCCGAGAAAACAAGGCAAATAAATGATGAATGGGAAGATATAACTAAACCAAACCTAATTGGAACTGGTGTTTACTGTTAAGCCTGAAGATTTGAAAAGCACTGGATTTATTGATGATGTTGGCATCAAAATTGTGCCAAGAGTGATGTTATATTCTTGTACCTGATGTTTTCACTGGTTCCAGTAGTAAGCTGCTAGGAAAGAAGCAGATTTCCTTCTACGAAATCGCATAGGTTTTAGAAGGTTTTGATTCTATTCAGAATCACAAGACTATGATATTACCCTCAAGGCTACTTTTTTCTATCTATAAGAAAGAGTAATTAACTTTATTTTATTACTTTCGTCACAAAAAAATCTTAAACCTTTGTTCAGATAGGGGTTGGTTTTGCTTATTGAGATTTGTTTGGTAATTTTTATAGTTATGTATAAGGAAGTAATTGCCAAGTGCGATCGCTACACTGTTGCGTTACAATTTGGCTGCTCAAATTCTTTGACATCTTTTTTCATTCTCTGGCATCATCGTCAGTGTGACGCTCAGTACAAGTTCGCAATTACGTTTTGTGATAGGGATTTAGATTTAGGCATCAAAACGTACTGCTTGATAAAAGCTCTTTACTTAAACCCCCAAACTTTGTTAACAATTTTAATTTTAATATTAAGTGGAAAGCCAATATGAGCTACTTTTTTAGTAAAATATCTAGGACTTACGCACACTCTACGAATTCTCGGCGCTCTTGGCGTCTTGGCGGTTCGATAAATTAAGCTTTTTAGCAATTTTTGCGTAAGTCCTAATATCTTTTCTTGGTATTTAACTATGCTTGATTACAGCAATACCATCCTTGACAGGTTAAAGACGAGTGCATTTTGTCAATTCGCCTAAATACAGAAATCAATTTGCATAATAATCATTATAAAAGGAAGAGGCAAATTAAGCTTACCTCTCCCTACGACTGTTAAATTATTAGAATTCTACCTCGTGCTTTATTTTCAAGGCAGGTCTATTAAATTAAAGCACAATGTCGCTTTCCACTAGTTGTGGTGCGCCTGCTAGGCGAATCTCAAACTCAGCCGATAGATTCCCATCAATGTTAGCTTGGAGAATACCTCCTGCATAACGAACCTGACCGGCTGCGGTGAATGCGCGAGATCCAATGAATGTGAAGGCTTGGTTGCCGTCTATCGTGGAGTTGGCGTCGATGTTAGATAGATTGATTACGTCACCTGGCAAATTACCGTTTCCAAAAAAGTCAGTGATAACATCCCGTCTAGATCCAGCAGGACTATCTGAAACTGAGTTGAACTGGAAAGTATCGTTACCTGATCCTCCAGTGAGAGTATCAGCCCCACTACCGCCAACGAGGCGATCGTTGCCACTACCGCCAACGAGGCGATCATTGCCAGTACCACCGCCAAGGACATCGTTGCCATCACCGCCGTTAATGACATCGTTACCACTACCGCCAATGAGGCTATCGTTGCCATTCTCACCGAGAAGGGTATCGTTGCCATCACCACCAGCAAGGGTATCGTTGCCATCGCCACCAAGCAGGCGATCGTCGCCACCACCACCAGTAAGGACATCGTTACCAGTACCGCCAAGGATACTATCCCTACCACTACCACCGGTAATGACATCGTTGCCAGCACCACCGAGAAGGGTATTGTTGCCACCACCACCGTTAATGACATCGTTGCCACCACGGCCATCAATGCGATCGTTGCCACTACCACCGAGAAGGACATCGCTGCCACTAGTGCCGTTAATGACCCTGTTACCACTACCACCGACCTGGATAATGTTGTTAGGAAGATTGAGGTCAATGTTAGAGAGGTCGGGAATGTCGATATTAGGAATGGTTATTGCCATAAATTAGCTTCTCCTGAGTGTTAGAGGGTAAAAATTATTTCGTCACTTCACCATCAGAAAACGGTGTTGCTGATTAAGAGTATGAATTTCCTTTACTCCAAAGGCGCAAAGGAAAAACTTTCAAACATTAAAATTTTGAATTTCACACTTTTACTCAGCAATGCCGAGAAAACAAGTTGGAGAAATAACAAGTGGTAAGAGATAACAGAACCACACCTGATTGGAACAGGTCTTTCTGTTGAGTCCAAAGATTTTAGAAGCACTGCATATATTAATGATTTTGGCATCAAAATCGTGCCAAGAGTCATTTCTATATCCTTGTGCTTTATGTATTCATTGGTTACAAGTACTAGGCTGCTAGGGAACAAGCAGATTTTCTAGTAAAGAATTGCATAGCTTCTAGAATGTTGTTACTGTATTACACAATCACAAGATTATGATATTACCCTCAAGGCTACTTTTTTCTATCTATAAGAAATAATAATTAATCCTTTTTTATTCCTCTCGCCCCAAAAAAAATCTGAAACCTTTGCTTAGATAGGGTTTTGTAATATATGTAGGAAGAATAAAGTCATGATAGTACTCTGGGGGTAGTTTGTTTTATTTATAAAAAAAAAGTGGCATTACATTAATTACCACTTTTTTTTATAAATTTATGATGAATTTTAACGAGGTAGAGGTAACCCTGTAACGGCTACTGCTCCCGCGATCGCACTGGCTGCAAGGGAAGTCAATGCTGTCCCAAATAACCACCAAGCAGCATTTGCAACGGTTTTTTTAGTTTCTTGGGCTTGCTTCTTAGTTTGCTCTTGGATCGCTTTCAGGCGTTTTTTTGTTTCTTGTTGGATGCGTTCGGCTCGTTGTAGTACGCCATCCCGCGCCGCTTCTATTTGGTCGATGATCCTGTTAGCATCTTCTTGGGAAATATCCTCACGAGAACTTAATACAGCAATTAAAGTGTCACGATCAAATTGACTGAGGCGATCGCGCAATGCTTCAAATCCGGCTTGGGGATCGTCGAACACTTTTGCAAAGTCTTGCTTAATTGCTTCATAGTTGAGTTCGGAACGATCCAGGGAGTTGAGATAGTTACGAACTTTAGCAAAAACTCCATCAAGCACTGATTGCACTCTTTGCTGGATTTGCTGGAATTGTTCGACAATGGAGGTGCGAACCGACTCAATTTGATCCACAATTCGGTTAGCTTCTTCTTCTGAAATATCTTCCCGTTGGGATAATAGCGCCACAATTGTGGAACGGTCAAATTTGGAGGCGCGATCGCTTAAACTTCCAATTCCAGCGCGGGGAGAAGACAGCAGCAATTGCAAATCGCGTTTAATTGCTTCTGGGTTGAGTTCTTCTTTGTTAGTGTTACGCAGATATTCTTCCAGATTGGCTTCAAAATCTAAAGCTTGTTGAGCAGTACGCTTGGCTAAACGTCGTGGCGCTCTCACAATACTAGCGATCGCATCTTGTGCTTGATCAATGATCTGATTAACTTGCTCTTGGCTCAAGTCTCCCCGTTGACTCACGAGTTTAACTAAGGTTTCTCGATCAACATGAGACAAGCGATCGCGCAGTGCTAAGGCTCCTGCTTTGGGATCATCGAGTAATTTTTCCAAATCGCTCCTAATACCTTCAAGATCAAGTTCTTCTAAGTTGGTATTGCGGAGATATTCAGCGATCGCTTTTGTCGTTTTTTCGTACTGTTCTCTCGCCTGTTGCGGAACTTGCAAAATATTATCTCGGACTGCTTCAATCTGATCGAGAGTTTGGTTTATCTGTTCTTGGCTCAAATCTTGACGCTGATTGAGCAATTGTACTAGTGTATCTCGGTCGAATTGCGATAAGCGCGATCGCAAAAGGCTAATTCCAGCTTGCGGATCGTCTAGTAAAATTTGAAACTCACGTTTGATACTTTCGGGATTTAGTTCATCTTTATTAGTATTCCGCAAATAATCTTCAACTCTTTGGCGCAGTTCATCGGCTTTGGCTTTTGCTTGTTCTTGGAGTTCTCTAGCACGATTTAACAAATTATCGCGGTTGCTTTCGAGTTGACTAACAATATTATTAGCTTCCTCTTCGTTGATATCTTGACGCTGTTGCAGTAATTGTACAAAAGTGTCGCGGTCGAATTGCCCGAAGCGGCTACTTAAATCTTCAAACCCAGCTTCTGGATCTTCCACCAAGTTAGCAAAGTCACGTTCAATACCTTCAGGGTTGAGTTCTTCTTTCCCTGTCGAACGCAGATAATCTTCGATGCGGCTGCGAAAATCTTGCCCTTGTTCTCGCGCTTGGGCCTGTTTTACAGTTTCTAAAACTTCCAAGCGATCGCTTTCCATTTGTTCGGAAATTTCTTTCACCCTAGCTTCACTGATATCACCTCGCTGCTTCAGCAAGTTGGCAAAATATTCAAGATTGAGTTCTTCCAACTCCCGTCTCACAGTTGTTGGATCTGCATTAACGTCATAGATGACTTCTTTAAATTCATCTCTTAGGGTAATGCGGTTAAAATGCCAAGGAAAGGAATTCAAGATGTAGTCTTTTACATCTGCCTTAATCGTGTTTTCGAGTGATATCGGCAACCTTGCAGATACTTGCTCACTTGCTTCATCCCTGAGCTTTTGTAATTGTTCAGTGATTTGATTGACATCGACATCTTGAACTTTTTCTTTCAGTTTTTGCAACTGATTAGTAATTTTGTTCACATCAATATTGGAAAGGTTGACCCGCTCCAGAACTGCTGGTGCAGCCGCACTCAAGCCATATCGAATAGCTTGCTTGATTATACCATTGCCATTTCCACCTCCGACTGTAACCAGTTCTTGAAGGCGTTCACCTAATTGGTCTGAATTCAATTCTTCGGGTGTTGCAGACTTAAGTAAATTAATTACTTGTTCGGTGGGATTGCTCCGATTCAAAGCTTGTTGCCAAGCACCTTGAAATTGGTCGGCAATGCGATTGATATCTTCTTGAGATAAATCTGTGCGACTGCTAATTAAATCAACAAATGTTTGACGATTGATATTTTGCAATAGGTCGCTGTTAGCAACAGATTGCAAATCTGCATCTTTAAGAAGCTGGTCAAATTGGTTACGAATTTCTGTGATATCAAGTTTTGGTAATTGTAGAGAACCTAAAGAACTTTGGAGTGTATTTCTAATATCTTCAGGATTAAAACCTGAAGTTAATTCTCGCCGGACTGCGGCTGTAATATCTTCAGCAGTAGAAACTAACTGTTTTTTCGCAGTATTAGCACTGATGCCAGCAGTTGCTGTACCCATCAGAGTTTGAAAACCAGAAGTGACAGTACTAGCGATAGAACCAATAAAAGAACCTACTGCTGATGAACCAAACCAAATTACCAGTGAGAAATAGGTAGCCCAGATGACTACACCGATAATTGAACCTAGAGATTCACTTTCGATTAAGCTAAGTTTTACCGCTAGAAAAGAAGCAATAAATAATGCAATACTAACGGTTAGTAACGCCCAAGTACCGATTTTGGTTTGAACTGAACGAATTTTACTACCCAAACTTTCTGACTCATCATCAGAATCTGAGTCAATTTCCCAAGATGAAATTCCGACAGCGACTGAAAAATTAGTCAATAATAATTGAAAGGCAAATGCCATTAAGACTCCAGCCAGCAATGCTACCAAGAATTTAGGCCCAGAAAAAAGAACTGATGCTTCTTCTGGAGTTAGTGCTTCCTGAGCTATTATTGGCGCTAATCCAAAAGATAGCCAGTTCCATCCCCAAATAGTTAAAAGACTTTGAAACATAGTATTTTCTCACTTGCAGTCAATTAAATAACCATTGATAAAATGGCTTATTTATCAATTTACTTGCCTGTTAGATAGGCTGACACTTTCTTAGGTAAGAAGTTTGCTTGCCAAAAGTGGTATTTTACAAAAAACAAATCTTTTTAATAAAGAAAATAATGTAAAACTTGGTGATTTTATATTAATTTATTTGATGAAATCCAATTTGCGGAAGTTTGAACTGATACAGAGCTATATGTAGCAATCCTAAATGAGTCGTGAAAAATATATATAAGGAAACGAACCGCCAAGAACGCCAAGGACGCAAAGAGAAGAAAGAAAAAAGAGATATATAATTTTTACAAATGATTTAGGACTGCTATATTTTATTATAAATTACATTTAATACATAGGTTTATAGCAGAAACTTAGCTAATTTTAAAACTAATATTTTAGCGATTGCTTTGATAAATAAACTAGTCAACGTCTAATTTTCATAAATAAAGTATAATTTATTTATTAAATTTTGTTGCTATCTTTAGACAAAAGCACGTATATCTAATGATAGAGATAAAATTTCTTCCAAGCGATTGATGAAATGTAAATATAAACATGTATTAATGGGGTCATTAGGAGCTATAAATTAGTGAATAATTGATTTTTGCTGAGGAGAAAGAATAATGGTTGTAGGTGTACATAAACGTGGTGTAGGTGTATTTTCTCATCGTCGAGATGTTGAACATGCCCTACATGAATTAAAAAAAGTTGGTTTTGACATGAACAGAGTCTCTGTCATTACCCAGGATGGAGACAGAGATGATATTTCTGGCGCTGAAGTACGCGATCGCGTCGGTGATAAATCTGACGATGGTGCTAAAGTCGGAGCAGCTACAGGCGGTGCTTTGGGCGGATTAACTGGCTTATTAGTCGGTCTTGGTACTTTGGCAATTCCTGGAATCGGGCCAATTATGCTGGCTGGAGCCACAGCAACAACCTTAGCTACTACTCTCGCTGGCGCTGGTATTGGTGCAGTAGCTGGTAGTTTGCTTGGTGCATTGATTGGTTTAGGAATTCCCGAAGAACGGGCCAGAGTTTACGACGAACGCGTGAGACGGGGACACTATTTAGTCATCATAGATGGCACAGATACAGAAATCGCCACAGCAGAAGCAATTCTACATCAGGGTGGTGTGGAAGAGTTCGGCATTTATGACAACCCAGATGCTACAAATGCAACTGCTGATTATGTCGCTCCAACTTCTGATGTGGGTTATAGTGGTGTTGCCAGACGCGCGATTGGAGTCTTTTCTCATCGCCGAGATGCAGAAGCAGCACTTACAGAATTACGAGATGCAGGTTTTCCCTTAAGTAGAGTCTCCATCATAGCCAAGGATACAAACGGTCATGGGATCGGTGGTGTAGATGTAGATAAAAATGTCGGCACAGGTAATAAAGCAGACGATGGTGTAAAAGCTGGAGCAGCTACAGGTGGAGTTGTAGGCGGCTTGACTGGCTTATTAGTTGGTCTTGGAACTTTAGCAATTCCTGGAATTGGGCCTGTGATTGCAGGTGGTGCAGCAGCGACAGCTTTAGCATCAACCTTGGCTGGCGGTGCGATCGGTGCAGCAGCTGGCGGTATTGTTGGCGGACTTGTTGGCTTAGGAATTCCTGAAGACAGGGCGCGAGTGTATAGCGATCGCTTCCAAAGAGGCGACTACTTGGTAATTATCGATGGTACCGAAGCTGAAATCCGCGAAGCTGAAGCGATTCTCAGACGTCGCGGTATTGAAGAATTTTCTATCTATGATGGCACCGATTTAGGTGAACATCGCCCAGGTTTAGACCGAGTAACGCATCATGATACAGCAGTAGTTAATAGCGATCGCACCAATTATTCAACAGGTCTTCATGGAGACGATCCTGCTGTAGTCATTATTGACCGTCGTGATGAAACACTCTAACCCCAGGTAGTTGTCACTCACACTAATTTCCTTTAATTTAAGGAGCAAGAATATAAAAACTTTGCTCCTAACTTAAGAAACTTGCTCCTCACTTCTGCCGTGAATATCCACAAACTCGACAAGTTTCACTTTCTGATTCAGAATTATTAAACCTATGCAAAAGCTAACTCCCTTCTTAATTAGTTCTCTTTTAATTTTTGGTGTTGCAGCTTGTGATAACCCTTCTAAAACAACTGTGTCTGCACCCGATCCTAATGAAGCTC
>NZ_JAIVFR010001129.1 GCF_020829685.1 Nostoc sp. CHAB 5715
ATTAACCCGGTACATGCCTCGCCCCTCGTGGGCGAAAAATTAATCTTGGGGAGGTTAATACCCCGCTCATATTGGGCGGCTTGTTTAAAACTAATCGCAAGCTCGCTAACCGCTAATCGCTTTTATCCGTTTGGGGTTTTTGTGGTGGTAGTAGCGGTTTTAACCTCTCCCACTGTTCGTTGCTTAAGTCTCCTCTGTTCATCATCATCACAAGGCGATCGCTTCTTTTTTAGGATACAACGAGTTTGAAAACACGCCCTAGCAATCAACAAATCAGCTCGTCCTATTTTTTGCAACTTGGGAACGATACGTAGTCGCTCAAACTGCTCTGATGCTGTCTGGCTTACTGGCACAATTAAAAGTTGATTGAGCAGTTCTTCGGTACGAAATAAAAGTGACTGTGCTTTAAGTAAATCTGCACCGGTTTGAGCTTTTATAAGGTAGTCAATTCGTCCGCGCAAAACTTCACCTTTAGTAATAATGGTAATGCCAACGTCTGGATCATCCACAGACCTCAATCGCTCAACAACATTTGGCTGTCCAGCATAAAGATGAGTAAGGGTGTCGGTATCAAGCAAATACATTAATCAACAGACTCCGTATCCACTTCCGAGCGTTGCCTACTGTGGTATATTGCTGTTCTCAATTGTGCCAAAGTATCATCATCTGCTAAAGTGCCTACTTGTTGAAGCAGAACAGCCCGACCGCTTTTTGAGCGTAGCCAGTCGTCAATTGCTACTTTTAAGAATCTCCAGTCGTCTTGAATTTTGCGACCTGGGATATTTCCAAGCATTGCTTGATGCACAACTGTTTGAGTCGGCAGTCTTAGGTATGCTGAGGTTTCTTCAAGAGTTAAAACCTCTGGTAGTGTTACTTGCTCCATAACTCACTAGTGGGATGTTAAATCTTAGGTTGATCGTAACAGTATGTAGAGTGTTTGAGGAAAAACTCTTGAGTTTCATACAGGAAAAATGGGTGTTGCATAAATGTGGCATCAATTGGCAGTTGAAACCATTAAAAATTCCTTCCAAATTGGGCGAAATCATCCCATGATTCAGCAATGCCAATTATCGAATTAGATTATCGTTGCTGTGTCGAGTTCAGGATAATGGTTCTTACAGCTATTTTCAGGTAAATAGACCACACGGTAGGAGCACAGCATTGCTGTGCCCTTACGACAGATGTGGTTCAAATACATGAAAACTGCTGTCAAACGTCTTTATGAGGTCATGAGCGGGTTTACTACAGGTAACAGCATTATATAAAGCTTGTATGAACTTGATTGTTGCTTAAGCTGAGGACATCTCTGCTTATATATAAAATTAACTTATGTGTTTTTCAGCTAATTAGATATCACAAAATGATTTCTGGTAGAAAAAGAAATTGCGTTTTTGTCAAGAATAAAATAAAATTTTACAAGATATCAAATTTTTAATAAGCGAACAAAATACATCTGCGCGAAGGATAATTTTAGGCTTATAAATATTTTAAAATGTATTAGATTTTACAGAAAATTATATCTTGAAGATTGGGTAAAGAAGTTGACTTGATCTAATAATAGTGATAAAAAATAACTGTCTTGACTAAGTAAAATAAAACACTCAAAAAACCAATTTAAACGAGCTATTTTGCTCGAATTTTGGAAACTATTTTTGATGAAATTCATAGGTAACTTTTAAAAAATTAATTGACTGCAAGTAATCACCTGCTTTTGATTAACACTACCTTCGCTTTCTTTACGAGTATTGTTCCCTCTTGTCTTGGGCTATTTCGGCAAAAGCTAGACTAACTCAATTTTTGGCGAAGATATTGACTATACTTCAGTGCGATGCCTGCGGTTCTTGCTAGCCTACGCATTTTATTTGTGACTAGTATTTAGTCATATCTTAACCTGAGTATTACTATTTTGGTCTTGGACTTAGTGGCTTAATAATTGAATCTTCAACTATCGGTGATACTGCTCTAGGTGGTGGTAATAAGGTAGTCCAAAAAGGTCTAGATATTCCTCCGGGTTTTATCCTCAAAGGTGTTCGAGTTTGTTACCAATCATCGAATTCCAGAAGCTTTATTACCCAGATCCGACTCTCACAGGTTCAAGATCCCCCCAGTAGGGCTTTTGTCCGTTTGGATGATGGAACAGATTTCACCAATCCCGGCCCAGTTTGTGTAGATAGCTCATCCACCTTAGTAGATCCCACACAAGGGGCTGTATTTTT
>NZ_JAIVFR010001130.1 GCF_020829685.1 Nostoc sp. CHAB 5715
CTATTAACCAAGTTAAATTGTACTTCAACAACGCCTATATGCATTTAATATTCCTGTTGCAGCAAATGCCAAACCTGATTATTGATATTTATTTGCCCATAAAAATACTCTGCAAATAATTACTAGAGATAGTTTTTTCTTGTAAATCACTTAGTAGATAGTGTTTTACAAAAGGAATTTGCTTACGTGGTAGTCCCTGATAACATAACCCTTGAAGTCGTTTATCTTTGTACAATTTAACTTGGTTAATCAGAATCTGGTTGCCATTTTGGCAAGTTTTTAAATTTCCGAATTGCTCACCTGTAGCAGTATCATCGCCTTCTCTTGCTTTTCTGCTGGATAACCATATTTCCGCAGCAGGTGCTTGACTAATATCAAGTCCGCTGTCATTACGAACGTAGCAATAGCGGAGTGAAGTAATCCCAATAAGGAAGTGATTGCTTCGTTCCACTCCGTTCCACTCGCAATGACATATCGTAAGTGATTAACCGGACTTGATATAATCGGGAAAAGGCATGACATGAGGTTTAAACCATTCGCACCCAAATTACGGAACAGGTTAGTACTATCCAATCAGGGTTTTATGAGATTTAGTAGCTTTAGCATTTTTACACCCAGGTTTAATTGCTTAGTATGCCAACCAAAATATTAATTAATTCAGTTAATTCTTCTGGGACTCGATATAATTTGAAGTCTTCAGTTATCTGCTTTTCTTGACGTTTATAAGTAGCAAATCGCCAATCCTCACCAGTAGTTACGGCTCCATAAAGAATTGGTGTATCTGAATTTATCCATTGATCTAGTGCAATTAATTCTACGGCTAATTGTATAAAGCCCCTACTTAAGTCTGCTTGTTTAGCTTCAATCACTAACAATCCCTTACCTTTATCAATATAGTAATCTAAGTTACCTTTGAGTTGGTCGCTGACGCTAATGGCATACTCAATATTCAATTGGGTTTGCGCGATTTCACAAACTTCTAGTAGTATGGGTGCGATAATTGCTTGCTTACGTGCATCTTCACTCAGTAGCTTGACACATCGGAGATTCCGTTCAATGACTCGCTGCAAATCTAGGATTTGATTAGGGATAGATATCGATCGCGGTAATTGTAACCGTTCACGTTCGTAGTCACAACCCAATTCAGCCAGAATATCCCCTGGAGAAAAAGGTAGTTCAAAATATTTACTAAATGTATAACTTTGACCAGGTTGAATAATTCGAGGTCGATTCATAAATTTCGACTATAACTTAAGTAAATACAAATACTACACCCAGATGAACAGACGAAGACGATAGAGATTACAGCTATTTTCAGGTAAATAGACCACGCGGTAGGGGTAAAGCGCATTGCTCATACGTGTCAACTTAACGTAAAAGCTATGTCCCGCAAGGAACTTCAGTTCCTTGCTAATAGCGAAAGTCATCTGAAGATGACTAAATATAACCAAAAATCTTTAGTCTACTTCAGTAGACTTTAGCTATGAGCCTTGAACTTTAGTTCGAGGCGGGTGAGGAAGCTTTCAGTTAAGCTACTTTTAGCTTAAGTTGACACGTATGAGCATTGCGCTTTACCCTACGATAGATGTGGTTCAAATACATGAAAACTGCTATAAGCTGACTGGGTATTCCTGATAAACCACTCTTGGGCGATAGTATAACTGTAGATTCTTTCAATTCTCTCACCTACTATGCCAAAACAGTCTATAGGTCTTGATAACCAAGTATATAATTACCTTTTATCCGTTTCGCTGCGGGAACCGGAGATTCTTTTGAAGTTGCGCCAAGAAACCGCCAGCCATCCAAGAAGCAGAATGCAGATTTCACCAGAACAAGGGCAGTTTATGAGACTTTTGGTGCAGCTTATTGGAGCCAAAAAAACCTTGGAAGTTGGAGTATTTACAGGTTATAGCTCACTTTCTGTAGCTTTGGCACTACCGCCTGATGGCAAGATTATCGCCGCTGATGTGAGTGAAGAATTTACTGCGATCGCCCGCCGATATTGGCAAGAAGCCGGTGTTGCCGATAAAATCGATCTACGATTGGCACCAGCTTTGGAAACTTTAGATCAGCTGTTGGCAACTGGGCAAGCCGAGACATTTGATTTTGCTTTTATTGATGCTGATAAAGAAAATTATGATCGATATTATGAGCGATCGCTGCAATTGGTGCGTCCAGGTGGATTAATTGCTATCGATAATGTTTTGTGGTCA
>NZ_JAIVFR010001131.1 GCF_020829685.1 Nostoc sp. CHAB 5715
ATTATACCAAAAGTAGCAGACGGTTTTGCCGTTAGTACCCGCCTTAACCCACAGGAACGTAAATACTCAGATGCAGTTACCCCTGTGGCGATCGCTTTTTCCTCAATGGTAGTTTTTTCTTCCTCAAAGAGGTATACCTTGATAGATTTAGTTCGCTTTATGGGGTTACTTACCATACCTTGTTTCACTGCGGGACTGAGTGGTATAGTTAGAGACTGCACTGAGGGAGTTGGGGATAACCGGAAATCTGACAACAGTGTATGGTCTCAATTGCGGACAATATCGCTGCTACTTTTGGTATAAACTATACTTGATTTAGATGCCACCAGTGAGAGTACTGTAACTTGTGATAAGGATACAAGGTAATATCTTATGGTTCGTCTTGTAAGTGACACTAAAGCCGTAAACCTTATTGTTAATGCTGCAATTGTTGTGTTGTAGGGATTGTATGGTTATGTCGCCAGCTTGCGATCGCAAGGTTGAGTACTATGCACCATCGCAAGTTAAATTATACGTAATTAAAATTGTTTAAAAGTTTCATTTTTATCAATCTGTTTAGTCAGCAACCCCTAAATATAAAACAAAAGTAGTATTCTAAACTACATACAAAACAAAATATATTGTCAATTAATCAATTTTATTGATAATAGTATAAGGATAAAATGACCCTATTGAACATACCTTGTTTTAGTTAGAGGAGTGTACGGTGACAGCAATAGTCTGTTGTGGAGTGCGACTGTAGTAAATCAGATGCAGAGAGGATTGTGGGGTTATTCCCTAAGCTGATTAACCTTTGACGTAATGCTGAAATAATTGGGTTAATTTGCCCTCAGAATACCTCAATTATGGGGATTATCAGAGTTTATTTTTCAGTTAATTATTTATTTTGATTGACAAAATCAAACCAAATTTCACTTGATTGGGGTAATTAGTGTGTGAATTGGGGTAGTTCGGAGTAAATACGGGGGTTAGTTCTCCCACCGCATGGTTAAAGTAAGAGTATTGACAAATAGCTTACTGAGAAGCTTGATTTGCACGTTATATAGAAGAGAAGTTATGGCAAGAGCGAGTAAGCCAGCTGATTCGGTTGAGTTGGCACGTATCATGCGGAATAAAGATATGGAGGACGGTATAGTAATTAGCTATCTCCAGTCGAAGAAGCGAGGGCAAACTGAGTTAGTATGTGAGGCCCTGCGGGCTTATTACCTACCATTTGCGCTATCGGCTGCGGGAGTATCTGGTATGGAATTGCAGTCAGCTCTCCACGATGCGATCGCGCAACTTGAAGTTCAGATCATTAAGATGAAACGGACGTTTGGGATGGAGGGGTTGCCCCAGGTAGTTCTTGTTAATCCTCATAGTGGAGTTTTCTCGCAGGGTGCAACTGGGTTACAACCAACAGTTGGAACTAATGGCGTGGAAATAACTCCTGTTTCAGCTAATTTGGTTCCCCCTTCCGTTTCTTTTTTTGATTCCACTGGGCCAAGTCCTGTATCGTTACCTGTTGCGACAGAACCAGTGGGCTCAAATGTTGTGGGAGAATATTCCGAAGATGATAGGTTCTTTGATGATGACGAGGATGACCCAATTGCTAAGGCAGAAATAGAAGTTGATGCAGGATTTCGTCTGGAGTGAGGGGATTATGAGAATATCGGTGGTTAGGTGTTGGAGAAAAGCATACTCTCTACCTTTGCTTGTGATACTTGCGTAAGTCCTGTCCTTGTCCTGTTTGTCGTTGTGGGCAATATCTCCTGGAGTGCGATCGCGTAGCAGGCGCTTGTTGCCAGGAAATATTTGCACCCTTCCACTGAGCGCATTTAGAAGGAGTTTTCGCTCAAGCACCTGCATTGCTCAAAGGTTCTATGAAACCGTTTCAGCCATACATTTGGTCAAAGCTTTTGGTCGAGGGCATCAACAGTATTTGACCGAACTGGAAAGGCGATCGCATTCTAGTTTTAGAGGTGCGATCGCCTAGAATAATCATTTCATATATCTCATCTGTAAAAGCTACAATCAAAAATTTGACAGCAAAGCAAGTATGTAATTGACCCCATCTGACATACCTTGTTATCGCCCAAGACTGCACAATTACGATACTTTTACTGGGGTAATTGCGGGGATGGTTGAGGTAATACGGGGTTTGATGATGACAATCGTATTGTTTGAATTACAGGCAAAAAGCTAATTTTATTTAATAATTCAACTTTTAGTTG
>NZ_JAIVFR010001132.1 GCF_020829685.1 Nostoc sp. CHAB 5715
CTTTCATATATTTTATATTTTTATAAATATTTTTAATGTTTTTCCGCCTATCGATAGATATTCAAGCCTTTCTGTATATGAGATGCTTTTATACAAATAAGAATATCTTGAAATTAAGCTGCCATTATTATAATTTCTCTTATCTGGGTAACTTTAAATCGGGAATGCATAACTCCAGCACCAGGTTTTTAATTTATCGAGTGATTTCCAACGGATAAACATTAAAAATATTTATAAAAATATAAAATATATGAAAGTTTAAGAAGTTTGGATGGTTAGCTGAAATTTATATGTTTGTTAAGGTTGAGAAAGTTTGAGGGGGTTTGACATATTTGGTAATTAAGAAAAAAATGAAGAATATAATCAGTTTGGAGCCTAAAAAGAAAGTTTTGTTGGGTACGAAAGCCAGTTTCGTTATAGGTTGTATCTAACTGTAACCCATAGATGTTAGGTAGATGCCGATTTATATTCCTGAAGTTAAATTAGCATAAGCCTGTATTTCGATATATAAACGGGTGCATTCGTCCCTTAGGGAAAACTACCAAGCCTCAAATGAGTAGCTGTAACTAAATTATGTACCAAACAAAGCAACAATCCCTAAAGGAAACTATGAATATTGTTAAATTGGGAGAAATGGAAATACTGGATAATACTACTGATATTGAAGAACCATTACTCGATATTTTAGAAGCAGTGGCAGATGAAGAGACTCCAATTGTAGTAGAAAATCTGGAATCAGACGAACGCGACGGGGATGATATGGCTGCGGCCCGTCCTTCGGGATACAATAAAACCGAGCATGATGATGCTGTCGGCGCGTTTTTTAAAGAGATGGCGCGTTATCCGCTTCTAAAAGCTGATGAAGAGGTAGAGTTAGCGCGGCGAGTTAGGTTTCTAGAAGAAGTTAGGGAATTACAAGCAGCCTTAGAATTAAAACTGGGGCAGGAACCTAGCAAGGTAGAGGTGGCTTCTGAGCTAGAAATGACGGAAAAGCAATTAGAAAATCGCTTGTATCAAGGTAGAGTAGCGAAACGCAAAATGATTCGCTCGAATCTGAGATTGGTAGTTTCTATAGCTAAACGATACCTGAATCGGGGAGTGCCTTTTTTGGATTTAATTCAAGAAGGAGCAATGGGTTTAAATCGCGCTACAGAAAAATTTGATCCAGATAAAGGATATAAATTTTCTACTTACGCCTATTGGTGGATTAGACAAGCGATTACCAGGGCTATAGCTAACGATGCGCGGACAATCCGGTTACCTATTCATATTGTTGAAAAGCTTAACAAGCTGAAAAAAGCACAACGAGAACTCAAGCAAAAGCTTTGTCGCAATCCTACTGAAGGAGAAATGGCAGAAGCTTTAGAAATTAGTGTGCAACAACTACGCCAGCTACAACAACTACGGCGTCAAGCACTTTCTCTCAACCACCGCGTCGGTAAAGAAGAAGACACGGAATTGATGGATTTGCTAGAAGATGAAGATAACCTGTCTCCAGAAGCAAAAATGAATGAAAACATGATGCGTCAGGAGATTTGGGAAGTCTTGGGTGACGTATTAACTCCACGGGAGAAAGATGTAATTTCTCTACGCTATGGTTTGACAACCAGCGAACCCTGTACCTTAGAAGAAGTTGGCAACATGTTCAATCTTTCTCGTGAGCGAGTGCGACAAATTCAAAGCAAAGCCATGCGGAAATTGCGCCGTCCCCACATAGCCAAACGTTTAAAAGGTTGGTTGATTTAATTACATCTATGAAGATAGATTAGCTTCATTAACGAACATATAAAGTGCAAAACTTTAAATCTGGTAGGGGAGCCAGTGCGTTGCGGAGGTTCCCGACGCTCGATGACTCGCTAACGCTGCGCTATCCGTTGTAGCAACTGGCGTTGTGTTATCCCGTAGCGTAACGCACCATCCTAGATTTTAGGTGCGTTAGGATAAATGCCCTTAACACACCTTACAAAACTTGCTCTTTATTAAATCCACATGCCTAATGAATGAAGCCAAGCTTGTATATGTATATTTCTTGAGCTTCACCTATCGCAAATTGCAAAAACAGGGCGTTTTGTAACTTTTTCCGGCTTTTCATTAGTCATTAGTCAAAAAAACTTGCACAGTTGCCTATAGACTATGGACTATGAACTATAGACTATAGACTAATGACTTTGCATAGCAATTTGATTGTGCGTTTTATAAGGTGTGTTAAGG
>NZ_JAIVFR010001133.1 GCF_020829685.1 Nostoc sp. CHAB 5715
TTCAGCAGTTTCAGTGAAGCACTATCAGCCCATTGCAAATCATCAACAAACAAAACTAGTGGATGTTCAGCCAGACAAATCGCCTTGATAAAATTTTGGAAGACCAGATTGAAACGGTTTTGGGCTTCTTGTCCACCTACCACAGCTACAGGAGGTTGTTCGCCAATCACCAATTTGAAATTGGGAATGACATCAATTAAAACCTGTCCATTATTGCCGACAGCAGTTAATATTTTTTCTTGCCATTGTTTTAAAACTGATTCGCTTTCAGTCAAGAATTGATTACACAGTTCATTGAATGCTTGAGAAATAGCGGAGTAGGGAATATTACGTTGGTACTGGTCATATTTACCAGTAATAAAATTGCCGCGTTTGGCTGTAATAGGTTTATGAACCTCATTTACTAAAGCTGATTTGCCGACTCCAGAAAAGCCTGCAACCAACATCAGTTCAGTTGTCCCATTGGTGATGCGATCAAAAGCCGCCAATAGCGTCTCTAATTCTGGTTCCCGTCCATAGAGTTTTTGCGGAATTATAAACCGATCGCAGACATCCTGACTACCCAACGCAAAGACATCGATTTTTCCCTTGGTTTGCAGTTGATGCAAACATTGTTCTAAATCTGCCTGAATACCAAAAGCAGACTGATAGCGGTCTTCAGCATTTTTCGCCATCAGTTTCATCACAATGTCACAGAGGACTTGGGGAATGGGTTGTTTATTTTTGAATTTTGAATTTTGAATTTTGAATTGATCTGGTTGTTTAGCAATATGGCAATGAATCAACGCTAGAGCATCATCCCCTTCAAACGGCACTTCTTTTGTTAGTAACTTATAAAAGGTCACTCCTAAAGAATAGAAATCACTGCGATAGTCAATCGCCCGATTCATTCGACCTGTTTGCTCAGGAGAAATGTAAGTAATAGTACCTTCTAGAACATTCGGATTTTTGAATGATTGTGTTTCTCGTGACAGAACAGTAGAAATACCAAAATCGATGATTTTAACTTGTCTGGTGTCGGAGTTAAAGACAATATTTGAGGGGTTAATATCTTTGTGGATGATGTTAGCAGCGTGGATTTGTTTAAGGCTTTCGACGATAGAAATAGCCAAGTTGAGAAACTGCTCTAACTCTATTTCTCCAGCTAGTTGCAATTGAGCTAGAGAACTACCACCAAAGTCTTCCAACACTAAGACTGGCCGTTGTTGGTGAATTTCCAAAGCGTAAACTTGGACAACTCCTGTGAGATGGAGATTGTGGATAATGTCATATTCACGCTGGTAACAAGCAATGCTTTCTGGCGAAGGATAAGCATCTCGCAGGATTTTGAGAACTACAGGTTGGTCGTCGCCTTCCCTGTAGCCTCGATATATTAGAGAGTTACTGCTTTGATAGATTTGCTCAATAATTTGATAGCCGGAAAGTGTGAGCATAGTTTGGGTACTCCTCAAAAGTGGGTTAATGCTGTCCCAATTACTTTGTTAGAGTTAGTGTACCCATTAGCTTGATGAAGTCTTATACCATTTCACGAAATACTTGATACAAATGATTAGTCTCTAATTCTTTCCCCCTGCCCCCTGCTCCCCTGCTGCCTATTTGTATCAATTTTAAAGTGAAACGGTATTAGAGGATGTTTGAAAAGTCCTGTTGTTGGTAGCAAAAAGTTTTAGATCCCCCTAAATCCACGCCACGTGCTTCAAGTCGGGAAACCCGCAAGGGCGCAGTGCATACGTGTCAACTTAAGCCCAAACACTCAATTTTCCGTAGTTTTAGATCCCCCAACCCCCTTTCCAAGGGGGCACTCGATTCTAATTCCCCCCTTAAAAAGGGGGGTTAGGGGGGATCTAAAATCTAGGTGGTACATTGAAAAATTTTGAAATGCTTATCAGACTAAGCTTTTACGTTAAGTTGACACCAATGAACGCAGTGGCTCCCCTTTCCAAGGGGGACTTTAAGAAGTTTTCCCCCCTTTTTATAGCGGTTCTCGTTTACGTGAGGTATACCCGTAGGGGCACGGCACTGCCGTGCCCCTACACCTGGTAATGTAATGTTGTACCGCATCTGAATGGGAACCGCTATAAGCTACCGTGTACACACAAGTCGAATTTCTTCTTAAATCCCAAAGATTACCTACTTAATCGCAGTGATGGTTAGGGTGGGGTAAAACTAAAGCTAAAACCTTAGTAAATCAGGTTTGGGGTGAGGTTT
>NZ_JAIVFR010001134.1 GCF_020829685.1 Nostoc sp. CHAB 5715
TAGCCCCATCATGTGGTCGAAAGCTTTTAATTCTGATGGTTGCAATAACCCAAGCGATCGCACTCCCATTATCAAACCAGTAATAACCAAACTTGATAACAGTATTACTTTAATACTACGCCACCGTAACTGCGCTTGAGTTCTATATTTATTTACTTGAGGCTTGCTAATTTCTGTTTGGGGATTTCTCAAAAAATCTTTCCAAGTTGGTGGCACTGCTGCTGGATTTTGACAAATTACAGGTAAAGAAACCGCACAAGGATATTTATCTTCAATGCCATGTAATTTTTCCCTTGATTCTCGTACTGCTAAGTACATAGACTCACCACTGGAAAATTTTTTGAGGAAATTCTTTAAAAATTCTTGTGCTACTAAGTCTTGCACTGCTTCCCGCATAACGATAATTTGTGGGATGTGCAAGTCTTCTAACTGATGTGCTAGTCCTAGTCCATCACAAGAATTCAAAATCGCTAACTGCAACCCTTTGCTGACAGCTTTTAAAAGACCATACTTTAGTTCATCAATTGTCAAGCAATCTGTTTTATTAATATAAATATTGCCGCTCTTACCATCCTCAAGGCTTTCACTATGACCTGCAAAAAATAAGATGTCCCAATCTTGTTCCCAAATTTGTTCATTTAACTGGCTGCGCTGTGGTTCTACCAGAAAAGTTGTTTCTGCATCTGGTAACATCTCCAATAGCTCTCGATCTTTCTCAATCAAGATTCCCTCACTATTACCCAGAATTGCTAAGATTTTTACCTTCCCTCCAGTAGTACTTGTCTTTGATTTTGCCAGATATTCATACTCTGGTGCGCTTAAGGCAACTTCTGCTTGAGAGTAATCCTCAAAAAAATCCCATAAATGCCACGGGAGACGACGTAGCCAAATGTCACTGGTTTTGATTAGTACGCGAACTGTATCATCTAATGTTAGTTGTTTGAGTAATTTCTCTTTGAGTGGGCGAAACGAGTTACAGTTGAGCCAACTATTCATTTGCTGACTTAACTTCTCGTTTAACTTGCGACATTTCTTAAGATGCTCATTCAGAGAACTTCCGACATGAATGCTCACAGGTGTAAGGCGAAAATTTGATAAACTGCGATAGGTTATTCGCCAAAGCTCATAATCTGCAATGATCTCTGGCTTTGGCGTCAGATAGCCTTGAACTTCTATACTGGCGCGATCGCCTTCTCTCCCAATTTCGAGTGTGACTTTTACCCCCTGGCTCAAATCACCATCTAGCTTCAACACAACCAACTTCTGCATGGGTAGGAATCAACCAATGTGCTTAAATAACAAAATTTTCAGTAATATTAGTATTTCCCAGTTCTAAGTTAACGCTAAAACGTTCTCCTATTTGAGCATTAAACTCTAATGTTACATGACTACTGCCACTTCTAGCCTGGGCTTCCATAACATTAATGCCTTTATCATCTAAGACTTTAACGATGAGATTATTGGGTAAGTAGGCTTGCTCATCGGATGGATGCACCTGCAATTTCAGTTGGATTTCTACGGAATTTTTTGGTGTGAGTGTAACAACTAATGCTAGCGATTGTCCTGGAAGTTCTATCCCCATGTCAATCAGCTTACCCCGCGTCACTCCCTTTTGATAACGAAAAGCTAATTGTGGTGTTTTTGATGCTAAAATTTTTTCTATCGGTTGCCAACCTGCATCAATTATATTTTGTAACCAGTAGCTCAACTTGACTTCCGTGGTCGATGTGACCGATGGTGCCGACGTTGACGTGAGGCTTGTTACGAGTGAATACGCCCTTTGCCATGACTCATACTCCGGAAAACGCGGTTCTGATGGCGGAAACGGCATTCCAGAACCGTACCCGCGCGGGTGTGAAACGTGTTGCCTGGTTCCGGGGCATCCTGCCCTCGGACAACTCAGGGAAAGCCGCTGATGGGACTTGAACCCATGACCTCAGCCTTACCAAGGATGCGCTCTACCACTGAGCTACAGCGGCGGTCAATCGACCGTCTACAAGATGCACTGCCTTGGATCGAATTCCGCGGGGTCCGTACGCCGCGAAGCCCGGATGCAATGACAGCCCGTCACGGCAGACGCCGCAAGGGAGGGGATGATACCCCGTCCGCAAGCTTGGTCAACCGCGCCGAACCAACGTTGCACGCCTTGGCTGGGAAATGTCTGGTGGATGCCGTTCGAGCACGGCGGATTGAAACATGAAGGC
>NZ_JAIVFR010001135.1 GCF_020829685.1 Nostoc sp. CHAB 5715
CCTGCTCCCTCAGCTCCCCCTGCTCCCTCATCTCCCCCTGCTCCCTCATCTCCCCCTGCTCCCTCATCTCCCCCTGCTCCTTCATCTCCCCCTGCTCCCTCATCTCCCCCTGCTCCTTCTGCTCTCTTCATCCCCACACTTCAATCACGGATGATAATTTCGACATTCCGGTGCATTTGGGTTTTCCTTACAGTATTCTTCAAAAGAGACTTTGGCTGATACCATACCCTCAGCTTTCTGATGAGCAGCTTCTGCTTGAAGTTCTTCTACCTCATCCCAGGCAACTGCACAGGCTTTAGAATAAGCACCTTGTTCGGTGCAAATAGCCCGAGACTGCTCAATGGCTTTTTGAATTCTCTCTTCCAGCAATAGGGCTTTTGGCGCTTCCACAAAGTCGCTTTTGGTCAAAATGTCGGTAATCGAAATGATGCCCAACAGCTTACCTTGAATCACAGGTGCTCGATGAATACCAGTGTTAGCAAATAACCGTGCTACATATTCCACACCCAAATCAGGATTGACCACAATGCAAGGCTTGCTCATAATTTCGTAAACCCGCACTTGCTTTGGGTCTTTACCGTAGGCTGTTACCTTATAAACAATATCCGTTTCTGTGACAATGCCATAAGCATCATTATCATAGCGACGATCCACAACCAGCGCCCGCAATTTTTTGTCCTTCATCAGCCCCACTGCTTCAGCAACAGTCGCCGAACCGCGAATGGTAACTACATCTTTGGTCATGATATCTTCAGCTTTCATCATTGCTGTAGTCTCCTGGTTAATAGTACGGTGCAGCACAGTGCCTTCAGAGGCATATCGGAGCATTGCAGCACACAGTTTAGTTTCCTAACTAGAAAATAAAAAAGTTGAACTTTTGTCCAGCTACAACAATAAATTAGACCAGTTGTCAACTCCTGATGTTATCCAATTTGACCGATACCCAAAAAATAAGCATAAATTACCATAACTTTCTAGAAAATCTCGCCAAAGAACTCCAACCCCTAAAAAGTAAATTTTTGACTACTACATGTCTATTGGTACTGACTAATAACTGATAGAGAAGTTAGGATAAAATTACTATCCAACTTTAGTTGACTCAAAACTTGCATCAGTTCCCACCACCGCCTCAGAATGAATTCTGAGGCTTATAACAAAGTCTTCTAAAGAAGACTTTGTTAGGGTTTTAGTCCACGCTTAGTGGACTTGGGCTATTAGCCTGAGAATTTATTCTCAGGCGGGATAGGCAGGTGCAAGATATAACTTGAGATATTTCCTGTTAAGGAAAGCAAAAGCATTAAACAGCAACGGCTTCAGCTTCCATCAAGTTTTACCGATTTCGAGTAAATTTCAATTACCAATCCCATGCCAAATCGTCATTATCCTCCCGCCTACTTACGCTATCTCAAAGCCAGATTATGGAATCTAGGGCGACCTGGTTTTTGGGGCACTGCAATTTTTTTATCTGTAGTCGGGCTAGTAACTTGGGAATACTGGTCAAACCCAGATATTTTCGTTTATAAGCAAAAAAGTCAAGTCGCTTCACAAGAGCCTGCTGATTCCTCGCTGTCAGAAGAAAACAGAGCCATTGCAGCAGATATTGATAATTTGCCAGTTTTATTTAATGACTTTGACCAAGCAATTCCAGTAACGCCAAATAACCCCAAGGAAAATACTGAGGCAAAAAATAGCAAAAACTTCTTAGAGGATGTAATTAACAAACAAAAGTCTGCTAATGATACCAAATTAAATCCTCGTCTAAGCGTTAATGCCGACACCTCTCTAGGTGTGAAAAATCCCTTTGTTGTACAAACAGAAAATTTATTGCGGGCTGGGACGGTTGATAATAATAACCAGTTTCTCGGTCTTAAGCCCTTAACTACTGCATCTGAACCAACACAGGGGGAAACATCTTCTAGCCTGGGTATTGGATTCACGAATCAAACCAACAAGAATCAAAATTCTGTCTCCACCAGCCCTCTACAAGCAGCGCTCAAGCAATCGACAAACCAGCAATATTCTAGCTTCAATGAGACTGCAACTCAGACAAATGCCTTGGGCCGAGTCTCTGAGCCAGGAACAACGTTAATGCCACCCATTAACAGCTTACCCAATCAGAATTCTCTACCAAGTGCTGGGTTAACTACTGGGACAGGCTACACGTCAACGGGTACGAACTTGCAGCAAAATCCCCA
>NZ_JAIVFR010001136.1 GCF_020829685.1 Nostoc sp. CHAB 5715
CATCTTTTGTAATTGCTCAAAGATAATATCTGAGGAAACAGGTTGAGACTGAACTAAGTGGAAAATTTCACCAAAAGATGGTATTGACGATAATTCAACAATGGCACGACTTACATAATCTACAGGTAAAATTTCTAAAGGCATAGTTCCATCTGGCATACTGCCCATCTGCACATAACCCAAAAGTGATTTATAAAGAAAATCGTTCTGATTAAATACTCCTGTTTGGCTATGTCCAGAAATTGCACCAAAACGGTAAATATTGATAGGAATCCCGCGCTTAATAGCTTCAATTACCAGTTTCTCTGCCACCCATTTACTCTGAGCATAGCCACCAACTGGCATGAGATAATCATCTAAACTATCTTGTTCGTCTACTCGGAGCTTTTTCGTATTGCTATTGGCGGCAAAAACACTAATTGTAGAGATGAAATGTACAGGTTTTAATTTGGTGCAACTCGCCAGTCGCAAAACTTCTTGAGTTCCTAAAACATTTGCTCCTTTGAGGCGAGTATAAGGTTCTGTATGATTCACTCGCGCTCCATTGTGATAAATCACATCTATTTGGTTAGCTAAATCTTGAAACTGGAATGGCGAAAGTCCTAAATTAGGTTGAGCAAGATTCCCAAGTACAGGAAAAATGCGCGTTGTTAGGGATGCATCCCAAAGTTTGTAAGATTGCAATGCTGTTTTAATTCTTTCCTGTGCAGCTTCAATTGTTTCTGCTTGCACTAAACAATAAATTGATGCTGAACTTCTGCATAATAATTCATGGAGAAGAAACGCCCCCACAAATCCCGTAGCACCAGTTAATAAAACATGATTTTTTGGAGTGTCGGAACCCCTCCCTAACCCTCCCCTTGCTAAGGGGAGAGAATCAGAATTAGTTTCTTCGGTTGGAAAGTCGGAACCCCTCCCTAACCCTCCCCTTGTAAAAGGGAGGGAATCGGAATCTTTTTCCCCCCTTTGCAAGGGGGGATTAAGGGGGGTGGGGGGAACAATGGTAGAATCGAGAATAGCCTCCTGTTGCCAATTGACTTCTACTCCTCGTCTAGGATTTTGCAGAAACTCGATAATTTCTGTCTTGTGCGTTTGCAATTGCTCTCTGAGTGAATCTGTCAGCACACCTTTAGGAGCATTACACCGCAGTTTCGGGGTGTCGTTGACATTATCAAGCCAAATGCGAACATCTAGACGCTGTAATTGAGTAAGAAATTCCTGGATTGGCGATATTAAACTTTCATAGACGGGTTGTAAGGGTACTTGCGATTCGCTCAAAATACTCCCTAATATAGATGTATTTGTTGAACGAGGTGTCAATAAAATCTCTTCACAACCAAAGAGGCGTTTACTGACAATTTCTTGACTGCGACAATACCCCACCAATTGGTTAGACTCGACAATCGGCTTTGACTCTGGGGTGTAGAGAATGGAAGTAATAAATGTTAGCCAGGGTTCCTGACCCATAGCATAAATATACACTTGTTGGGGATGAAATTGATTAACTAGGGCGATCGCTCTTTGAGCATTTGAGCCATCTAATCGCCGGGTTTTGGCAATTTTCCGAGGTACTTGCTGAGTTAATAATGCTCCGTATGCCCAGTTATAAGCTGCGCCATCACACTCCATACCAATGAACAGCACATCAATATCACCAAAAATTTGATGCAGATGTGTATATAGTTGAGGGTCAATATTGTTAGAATCGGCGGCACACAAAATTGAGCGTCCCTTAAGATTCACCAGATAAGCTGCTTTTGCACCAATATTTAAGTCTCCGTGTTCTCCCAAAAACGGCAAACCGGCAATATAACCATCAGCGATGTTAATGATTTCTAGTTCATCAATTTCTTGGACATTCTCAAACCCAATTTGTTGCAGCATCAACTTTAAACAGGGGTCGATGAGCGTTCCCTTATTGCTTTTTGGCACAACCACGGTTTTAATTTTGTGACGTAACTGCAAGAGGGTTTCCAGCATTACATGGTCTTGATGATTGTGGGTAATCAAAACGTAGTCAATTACCTGGGGAAGTTCTGCAAAAGTGTAGCGCTTAATCCCCGATGCAGGGGGCCGGGCTCCTCAATGGTGTGGTCCAGTTCGCTTTCGACCATGCTCACCAGCTCGCGGTAGTGCTCGGGCAGCATGGGCGTGACAACCTGAAAGGTGTCCAGCGCATAGCCGTTGGCAGC
>NZ_JAIVFR010001137.1 GCF_020829685.1 Nostoc sp. CHAB 5715
GGTGTTGATAATACATCCGTTGAATCTCGATTCGGTTAGTGGGGGCAGTGGCAATACCATCAACATAAACTAGCCTCTTACCAATATTTAACCGAGAACCGTGCATTTGCGTTTCTATTATCATTAATCCTTGAGTTTTGTTTTCGCACTCAACTGCGTAACCTTCAAGATTTTCTTGATTGGAAATATATCTTAATTTGAATATCCAGTCCCAGTATTTATCTTCTTGACTAAATAACCTTAATTTTTCGACCCAATCATTAACATAATCATCAACATGTCTTTGGACTAAATCTACCAAATAGGCTTCAACAGATGTATTATCAACACCCCTTTTTAACTCGATTTTTCGCTGCACCTAAAGCTCCTAATTGTCAACTGATTATTAAAGCTTGTGACTGCTATTTGACTGGTAGATAAAAGAGTAAATGTGAATGCGTATATCAATAGCTTTATGCCAACCAGCAAGCACAGCATCATCTGAAATGTCTCCAAGAACTACCAAACCATCTTCTTTATCCATATAGTAAGGTAAAGGTTCAGCGCTCAACCAACCATAAGCAATGGCTTCTTGATCTCGCTCAACAATTGAAACTTCTAAACCTTGTTCGTATGTTGAATAGTAGTAAAGTAAATAGCAGGCTGGATACTCTCTTAGAAATTCATGATTAACTGTGTATGATTGCCAATGCAGTCGCTCCCCATTGATTTCTTTATGATTAGCTTCTAGCCAATCATAAAGCTTTTTAGCTTGCCGCAATGCGTGGTCTTTGCCTTCAAAAACGACGTTGGGAAGAAAAATATCGCCGTCAAAATGCACCGCAACTTCAAATAAATCTTCATCTTCATCTTCATCTTCTGCTTCTGTTACCTCAATGATTCCAGCCTTATATAGTTCGGTCATTTCCCTACATTGGTAGCTCTACCCCTACATGGTTAAAATTTTAGCTAGTTACAGAATAATCAGAACACTCTGTTGGTTCTAGCCCACCTCTGAAACTAATCAACGCAAAGGGACACTAGAATTTCAACCAAATTATGAGGTGATGTCTTAAGTTCACTTCTTAAACTGGGACGATCTCTTTCGGATAGTGCGCTTATGTATCGGCACTAGGGAGTAATGAGTATACGGACAGCGAGGGGAAGTGCGTCAACGCTACCTTTGAAGGTCAACACGCCAGGTCTAAATAGCAAGTGCGATGGCGTAACCGCCTGCTGGAAGCGATCGCCTCGCAGATGTAAGCATATAAAAAAGTTCAACAATTCTAGTCTCTCAAAGCATTGATTTAGAGTGGTTGGGTGCAAGCCCCGTAAAAATAAGTTGAACAATTTGGGGCTGGAAAAGGGATTACTACACAACTTTTTCAACACAGAGACACCAAGCTCAAATAAAAAAGTTGAACAATTAGGAGAGTGATGTTAAGAGAATGTGGGTGCGATCAGCTACGCCCCGCCTTAAGAGCGATGGCGTAACCGCCATGAGCCGGTGGCGATCGCTCTAGTAATAACGTAGCGTGTGCTCGGCGTACAGGCAAGCAAGCGATTTATGGACGGATGCCTGGAGCGGGGTAAAGCACCTAACAGAAATTGTTGGACTTTATTATTTATTGTTGAACTTTTTTATTCCTCTACAGCAGATTGTGTCTAAATGTAACAATCTTTCAAAACATGGACACAATTAATACTCAGTAAATTATAGCTTTGTGCCAAGCCTTTTACAATCAATATGTCGATATCAAAAATGATATCAAATGCCTGACCAAAAGTCCCCACCAAGCGAGATGATTCGTGTGCCCGTTCCACTAATTAAGGTGGTTCGGCGACTATCAAAACTACACAGGCAAGGGCATACAATTCCCTTGCTGCAAGCCTTAGAGGAATTACTAATAAAATTTGATATCAATAATGATATCGATGTAACGGCAGACAGTAAATCAGTCAAACAGCTAGAAAAAAAGCTGGAGAAACTGGAATCCCATCTTGCAGATCTTGGCTCCTCGGTGGAAACAAAACTTGAAGCTATCACCAAAAAGCTGGAGCTAATCGAACGGGCAATCGCCTCTCAATACTTTTCGGTTAAGAATTAAGCAGTATTAATAATGGAAAAATTAAGTGGTGGATGTTGAGTAGCAGTGCCACGATGAATAGGCTTCTTGGATGGAAACTTAGAGCGAGTTTTTTTGACTAGTC
>NZ_JAIVFR010001138.1 GCF_020829685.1 Nostoc sp. CHAB 5715
CTTCCGCCTTGCGGTAGCAGTTTCACCCAATGTATTCCAAATACAGCAATATAAACTGACATAAAACACCTCTAGAATCAAATGGTGTAGATACCTCCATAACCAAAGGGTGTAGAGATTTAGATTCTAGAGGTGTTTTATGTCAGTTTATATTGCTGTATTTGGAATACATTGGGTGAAACTGCTACCGCAAGGCGGAAATAGTTCACTAATCTGAGTTTAAGCGTAAGTTTTACGCCTCCCTAACCCTCCCCGATGTATTGGGGAGGGAATTAGATTTCTTGTTTCCCCCCAATGCATCGGGGGGATTAAGGGGGGTAATTACCGTAGCCTTGGTAAGGAGAGGGATGTCTGTCAGGATGTGGTGGACTACTAGCCCCTTATTGAAGAAAGAGATTTGGGGACAAGTATGTTTCTTTAATCTTCCCAATTTTCATAGAACAAATGTACTAAATGATATGCTATAATTCCAATACTTTGATGTTGAAATCATAGTAGAAGATATGCTCTGGTTGCTTGCTTTCCTGAGTGCCAAAATTCACGGCATTAGTTGAGGGCAGTGGCTCTGGCAATTTGTACAAACTAAGCAGGTACAAGAGTCTAAAATAATTGAATCCTAAACTCGACTCGGTGCTACTAATTAACTTTGAAAGGCATTGAAGTCTATATTTCCATGTCTTACGAACCCCTGCACCAAAAATATCGCCCCAAAAGTTTTGCTGAACTGGTGGGCCAAGAGGCGATCGCTACCACCCTCACGAATGCGATCGGCACATCCAAAATTGCCCCCGCCTATTTATTCACTGGGCCTAGAGGTACGGGGAAAACTTCTAGCGCCCGGATTCTGGCTAAATCTCTCAATTGTCTCAAAGGTGATAAGCCGACTGCTGAACCTTGCGGCGTGTGTGAAGTTTGTCAAGGAATCACCAAGGGCTATGCCTTAGACATAATTGAAATTGATGCTGCTAGTAACACTGGTGTTGATAATATCCGCGAGTTGATTGAAAAAGCCCAGTTTGCTCCTGTGCAGTGTCGCTACAAGGTTTATGTAATCGATGAATGCCACATGCTCAGTACCCAGGCATTTAACGCGCTACTGAAGACATTAGAAGAACCACCGAGACACGTGGTTTTTGTGTTGGCGACAACAGACCCGCAACGGGTGTTACCAACGATTATTTCGCGCTGTCAAAGGTTTGATTTTAGACGCATTCAGTTAGAAGCGATGGTGAAGCATTTAAGTGCGATCGCATCTTATGAAAACATTCATATTTCACCCGATGCTGTAACCTTAGTAGCCCAACTTGCTCAGGGAGGGTTACGAGATGCCGAAAGTTTGCTCGACCAATTGGGTTTATTAGCGGGTGAAGTGACACCGGATAGAGTTTGGGATTTGGTGGGGACAGTAAGCGAACAGGACTTGCTGGGTCTTTTAAATGCGATCGCTCAAGATAAACCCGAAGCAGTTCTAGACTGTACTCACTACATTCTAGATCGTGGTCGAGAACCGCTAACTCTTCTGCAAAATCTCGCCGCCTTCTACCGCGATTTACTGATTGCTAAAACTGCACCTAATCGCCATGATTTGGTTGCTTGTACTCAGCAAACCTGGACAGCACTGGTTGAGTTTGCTCAATACTTCGATATGAGCGTGATTTTAGCAGGACAAAAACATTTGCGAGAAGCTGAAGTGCAAATTAAAAACAGCACCCAGCCGCGTTTGTGGTTGGAAGTAACATTACTAGGATTGTTACCTAGTGCGACGAATATTCAGCCACAAGCTCCAAGTGTCACCCAGCGAGTCAACACACCTGCTATATCTCCAAACTATCCTCCAGCAGTTGCCCAAAATCACGCAGTCTCTTCTTTACCGATAGCTGAACCGCAAACAAATCATAATTCTGCAAACGATCATGTAGCGGCTGCCCAAAATCAGCCCGTCACTTCATCTCCCCCAGTTGAACCGCAAACAAATCATAATTCTGCAAACGATCATGTAGCGGCTGCCCAAAATCAGCCCATCACTTCATCTCCCCCAGTTGAACCGCAAACAAATCACAATTCTACTGCTAACTTAGTTTCACCACCAACTCCAGAACCTGTATCAGTACCCGTGTCACCTGCGAACGTTGAACCAGTAATTTCAGAAGTTGTTGGTGAAAATAAGTTATCAGTAGAATTGTGATTT
>NZ_JAIVFR010000113.1 GCF_020829685.1 Nostoc sp. CHAB 5715
ATCGCTCAAAAAATGAAGTTGAGCGATCGCACTGTCCGAAACTACTGGATTAGACTGCAAGATTCTTTGGGTGTCTATGACGAACCTGGTAAAGAATTGAGAATTCAAATTGAGATCGCAGCTAGAAAAATCGGATTAATCAACTGATGAAATTTGGACTTTCGACTCAAAGCAATTTATGGAACAAACTTCACGAACAACTGAAACTCTGGCAAGAAGTAGTGCTGCCAGGACTCTCAGTGGTAGGATTAATTATGCTTGTTCGCTCAACAGGATTATTGCAATCGCAAGAGTGGCTCGCTTTCGATCAATTGCTACGGCTGCGACCTAATGAAGCCATTGATTCGCGGGTGGTAATTGTAGGTATTGATGAAGAAGATATCAATTATGTAGGTAGGTTTCCTATACCAGATCGGGAAATCGCCCAAATGTTGAGCATCTTAAATAGCTACAAACCCAGAGTCATCGGTCTTGACCTTTTTAGAGATAAAAGTAATTCGGCTGATGCAGAGCTTGCGCCTGCCTGGAGAGAGAATCCAAATCTGATTGGAGTTGAAGTAGCATTAAATCAAAAGCAATCTTTTAATATTAAACCACCGCCGGAATTACCTCCCGAACAAGTCGGCTTTGCAGATACAATAGTAGACCCAGATGGAAAGCTGCGACGTAGCTTAATGGCAAGTAAAACTTACTCTGGAGAACTAAAATACTCCCTACCTCTGCGTCTAGCACAATTTTATTTGCGCGAACAAGGAATAGAGTTTGCTCATGGCAGTCGCTCTTATGACCCCATCAAGTTCGGTTCTAGTCAGCTAGTTCGGTTTCTTCCTAATTCTGGCGGATATGTAGGAACTGATGCCAATGGCTTTCAAGTGTTACTTAATTTTCACTCTCATCCCCAACCTTTTCGCACCATATCTCTTAGAGATGTTCTCAATAAAAAAATTGATCCTAGCTGGATTAGCGATCGCGTTGTGATTATTGGCATGACTGCCCCCAGCATTAAAGATAACTTTATCACCTCCGCAGCCAAAAATACACTTTACACTAGGGCTTTAGGAGTTGAAGAGTCTGCTAATCAATACCAATGGATTTATGGTGTAGAAGTTCATGCTCATGCCACAAGCCAAATTATTAGTCATGTTTTAGACAAACGACCACTGTTAAAAGTATGGTCAGAAATTTGGGAGTATTTATGGATTTTAGCTTGGGGTTTACTCGGCATCATTCTGGGTTTAATTCTGCAATCTCCTGCAAAGACATTGTTTAGCCTTGGTGTAATTAGTATCGAAATCGTCGCAATTTGTTTTCTTGGCCTGGTTCTGGGTTGGTGGATTCCTTTAGTACCAACTTTGTTAGCTCTTACGAGTGCAGGATTAACGACATTTTTTTTTGACCGAGATTTAAGAGCGTTACTCGAACAGCGCAGTTTAACTCTGAAGCGCTCTTTTGAAGCAATTCACAATGGGCCTTTGCAAAGTCTAGCTGTGATATTAAGGAATCTTGGCGTAGAAGAGATAGAGGCTGAAAAATTGCGATCGCAACTTGAACAACTAAATCGAGAGTTACGAATTATTCCTGAGTATCTCAGTCAAGAAATGCTCAGTCGCAATCATAGTGTTTATTTAGAGGGAAATGAAGTTCTCGATTTGCAAACTCCCATTGCTGAGATGCTTTATTATGTCTACGACATTACCTTAAAAAGAAATTTTCAAGGGTTTGGATCAATTCTCAGTTTTATTCCTCCTAATTTTGAACCATTAGAAGATTGCCAACTAAGTCCAAATCAAAAGCGAGACTTATACCTTTTTTTACAAGAAGCTTTATGTAATGTAGGTAAACATTCCCAAGGAGCTACTCGCCTTGATGTAATTTGTACGCGATCGTCGAAAGAGTATTGCCTGCAAATAATTGATAACGGATTTGCAAATATATCTAAAAACTCTCAACGTGGCGGTCAGGGAACAGAACAGGCTCAAGATTTAGCTCGACAATTGAGAGGCAAGTTTCGACGATTTCCTCACTCTCCACAAGGCACTGTCTGCGAATTGACTTGGCCAATTGCAACTAGTTGGTGGCAACGATTTTTGTATTTAGGCAATTGGAAGCGTTAATTGAAGAAGAATTCAGCTATTCTGAATTCAGGAGTCAGCAATCTTGACGCTCGTTTTGACGCTAGCGATCGCACCTGTGTACTTGATCGCGGTGCGACAAAGTTTGAAGTACTCCAACACGACTTTGGAGTACCTCAACACGACTTTCAAGTACCTCAACACGACTTTGAAGTACCTCAACACGACTTTGAAGTACCTCAACACGACTTTGGAGTACCTCAACACGACTTTGGAGTACCTCAACACGACTTTGGAGTACCTCAACACGACTTTGGAGTACCTCAACACGACTTTCAAGTACCTCAACACGACTTTGAAGTACCTCAACACGACTTTCAAGTACTTCAACATGACTTCGAGGTATCTGTTGCTTATATAGCAGTCCTAAATCATTCGTGAGAATTTGAGATCGTTTTAACCCCCCTGTAGTCCCCCCGATGAAGAAGGGGGACGGCTCAGACATTGAGATCAAAAGTGCGATGCCTGCTCTGGGCTACGCCATCGCCTGATATTGTAGTTTGGGTTGAGGAACGAAACCCAACATTTTCTTTCTCTTTGTTGGGTAACACTAAAGTTCAACCCAACCTTGTATCTTAGAAATAGTAGTAGACCGTCCCAACCTTGGTCATAATAGACCACGCGGTAGGGGCACGAGCCAGCTCATACGTGTCAACTTAACGTAAAAACCATGTCCCGCAAGGAACTGAAGTTCCTTGCTAATAGCGAAAGTCATCTAAAGATGACTAAATAATCCGAAAAATTTTGAGTCTACTTTAGTAGACTTTAGCTATGAGCCCTGAAATTCATTTCTGGGCGGGCGTGGAAGCCAACAGATAAGCGATTTTTACTGGGCGGGCGTGGAAGCCAACAGATAAGCGATTTTTAGCTTAAGTTGACACCAATGAGCATTGCGCCATGCCCCTACGACAGATGTGGTTCAAATAAATGAAAACTGCTGTAAGTAATAAATCCACTTTTGAAAGTATTACTTTATGCCATCATGCAACCCTTGCCATACCGTGTTCGTCGCATTTGGGCAGTTCTCTTTCTGACAACGCTAACCTTGTGCTTATGGTTAGGGCATCCTTCCCTAACAATTGGGCATAAAGGAATCGCAGAGATAACAACAGCTAAATCGTCGCCTTTAACACAGCGAGTACAGCAAGGACTTGAGCTATATCAAGCTGGCGATATTCAAGGAGCAATCAAGTCTTGGGAAGCAGCCCTTTCTAATCAACAGCGTCACAGTAATGATTCTGAGGAAATAAATGTCCGGGCATACCTTGCCAGAGCATACCAACAAGTAGGTCAAATACCTGATGCGATCGCCCAATTAAAACTAGTTATTGCTTACTATCGTCAAACAAACGAGCCGATAAAAGTAGGGCGGATGCTGACAGAACAGGCTCAACTCTACAGTAACCTGGGACAGCAACGACGCGCAGTTACCATTTTGTGCGGTCAAAATCAAAGCAATGCAACCTGTAGTCCAGATAGTGCCATAGAAATTGCTCGTCAACAGTCAGATAATCTGGGCGAAGTAGCTGCTTGGGGTAGTTTGGGAAATGCTCATCGTCTCCAAGGCGAGTATGAGCAAGCTATTCAAGATTTTAAACGCAGCTATGAAATCGCCAAGCGCATCAATAATCAAACTTACATAGTATCTACCCTCAATGGTTTAGCTAATACTTACGCTAATCTGGCTAAGGGCAATGAACGCCGTGCTGAATTCGCCAAAGAGATAGGCGATCAAAAAGCTGCCGAAAAATTTCAGCAATCCACTCTTAGTAATGATGGGCAAGCTGTACAGTATTTTGAGCAAAGTCTGAATCTAGCTCGTAGCCAAAACGATAAAGTAAATGAACTGCGATCGCTACTAGGTCTAGTTAGACTTTACTATCGGCAAGATCGCCAGGATAAAGCCATAGTTAATAATACATTACAGCAAGCGATCGCCGTCTTAGAACAGGTGTCCGATTCTCATGATAAAGCCTATGCGGCAATTCAACTTGCTAATCTTTTACAACTCGTCAGCCATTCGGGCAAGTCGGTCAGTACTGAGCCAGCGACTCAATGCTTAGAGTCAGAATTTTTACCCAAGTCTGTTGAGCTACTCAATAAAGCCTTGTCTATAACTCAAAAAATACAGGATCGAGAGGCAGAATCTTTTGCCAAAGGCAGGTTAGGACACGTTTATGAATGTCTCCAAGATTACCAACAAGCTATAAATTTTACTCAACAAGCTCTTATTGGCACTGTTGCAAACGAGAGCCTTTACTTGTGGGCTTGGCAGGCGGCACGGCTATTTAGAGCCACAGGTCGGGTGAAAGAAGCGATTAATTTTTATGAACAATCTTTTAACAGCCTCAAAAGTATCCGCAGCGACCTTAGCTTAGAACAGCGAGATTTTCAATTTGACTTTCGAGACAATGTTGAACCAGTTTACCGCGAGTTGCTTGAATTACGCCTAGAGCAAACTGAGCATCTTGTTCAAGAATCTGATATTCAACAAAATTTGGAATTTGCCCTTCTAGCCATAGATGAGTTAAGGCTAGCAGAACTACAAAATTATTTAGGTAATGATTGTGCTTTAGCACTGATTCAGCAACCAGTCCCATTAATAGGAAAAAACACTGCTGTCTTTAGTTCGATTATCTTGAAAGAGCGCCTGGCGATCATTCTTACCTTGGCTGATGAGCATAAAAAATTGAAATCACGACTTGTTTGGGTGTCTGCTAACAGTCAGGAAGTCAAAGATGTAATCAATGACTTACGAATAAAACTAGAAAAACGCTCCGATTTGGAAAACAGTTATCAAGCCAGAGCAAAACAAGTGTATGACTGGTTCATTCGTCCTTTTATCAAAGATTTGGAAACAGAGAGAATCGAAACTTTAGTGTTTATCCAAGATGGAATTCTTCGGAGTATCCCGATGGGGGCGCTGTTTGACGGCAAGCAATTTTTGATTGAAAAGTATGCGATCGCCACTACCCCAGCACTAACTTTAACTAATACAATCCGCTATAACCCTGAAGAATTACGAATATTGGCTTTCGGCTTGACACAGGCAGCTACCGTTGAAACGGATGGGGGTGCAAAATTTTTTGAGCCGCTTAGTCAAGTTAAATTAGAGCTTAAAACTATTACAACGAGTTTACCTGAAAGCAAGGGCTTAGTAGATCAAGACTTTACACCTGAGCGCTTGCAACAAGAGTTAGAAAAAAATACTTACCCAGTAATTCATTTAGCAACACATGGCAAATTTGGTATTGATGATAGAGAAACATTCTTGGTAACTGGTAAAAAAGTTGAAGCAAATCAGCCAAAATCGAGCAGACCTGATACTTATAATGGAAAATTGACAATAACCGACCTTTATCAACTAATTAATAATACTAGCGATCGCAATAATCCCATACAGTTACTGACCTTGACAGCTTGTGAAACAGCAGTAGGTAGCGATCGTGAAACTCTAGGTCTAGCTGGTATAGCCATCCAAGCCGGATCTCAAAGTGCTATGGCTTCTCTATGGAAAGTTGATGATGCAGCAACAGCGCAACTGATTACCAAATTTTATCAAAACTGGCACAGTGGACTAAGTAAGGCCAAAGCTTTACAGGCAACTCAAATAGCTTGGCTACAAGCCCATCAGCAGCAACTCGAAAGTCATCCTGGATACTGGGCATCATTCATTCTCATTGGTAACTGGCTTTGACACTCCCCGGCGTGAACGCACGGGGATTCTTCTATCTACGAAACAGCTTGCTCTGACAGGATTGCTCCAATTAGAGTAGAGGCCGATTCTCCAGAAGCGTTGCTTGCGTCTAGCGCAAAGGTTCCAGTATGCCCTACTGTACCCAATCCAGAATTAAGAATGTTTATACCAGCGTTGTGATCCCTATCTAGCTCGCACCCACACTTACAAACGTGTGTGCGAGTAGATAGTGACTTTTTCACAATCACACCACAGCTAGAGCATTCTTGCGAGGTATACGATGGATTTACAGCAATAGTAATCCTTAAAAACACCTTGCCAAAATACTCCAACCACACCCTAAATTGATACCATCCGGCATCATTAATTGACTTTGCCAAACAATGATTTTTCACCATGTTCTTAATCCTCAAATCTTCGTAGACTACAACATCGTTTGATGTGATTACGCACCGTGCTAATTTCACAGCATGGTCTTTACGTTGCCTACTTATTTTGAGGTGAACTTTACCTAACCTAGATAAGGCTTTACGTCTATTGCTAGAACCTTTAACTTTTCTGGAAACCAGTCTTTGTGACCGTTTCATTTTCTCTTCCCCGGTTCGATAGAACCGAGGATTTTCAACTTTATTCCCTTATATTGCCGTCCTGGAAGGACGGGGCTTTTACCCAAATTTTCGGTAAAAATCCATAAAAAGCTTATTCCATAATACTTTTGACTTTTGACTTTTGACACTTCGACTTCGCTCAGTGTTAACTTTTGACTTCCGCCATACGGTACTAGCGTTGCAATTGATGAATTGCGCTTTTTGTAAGTTCTACTTTAATTTGTTCTTTTAGTCCTGTTTCAGATCCATTTGCTACCTGTTCTAAAAGAGACATCTTTAATTCTCTTAGCCTCGGCTCATCCTTTGAGGTTAAAGCAATTTCTAAAGTGTTGTACCACAAATTAGCTTGGTTATATAAAATTGCTTTGTTTAGCACGTTATTAGTCTGGGACAGCAGCTTGTTCAAATTTGCTTGAACTGGAACTACTTTCATTGCAGCTATAGCAAATGGATTGCCTGATGGGCGATTAGCGTCGCAGACTAATTCGACTTGCCAAAGATATCTTCGACCAACTAACAATTCTGGACTCGACAGAGATAAGACCATAATTCCTGGTGAACTTTTAAAATTTTCGTCTTTAATCTCTTTTACCAACTTAGATTGTTTAGTAGCTTGGTCATACTCATAAAGCCGAAACTCCATTTGCGAGGAGGCAGAATTGCTGATAAACCAAGCGAATGTAGGACGGGTTGCCAAGGTTTCCCCATAAATTTGGGAAGGTGCAAGCAAGATCAGGGCTGGAATGCTACTTAAAGATGTTTCAGACTGAGTTTCGCATCCTCTAGAGCCACCTGAAGTTCCCGTAGTCTGAGGTGGAGGATCGTTAGAATTATTGTTTTTTGCATCAGCTAAGGCTGTTGTAGGCATCAATAACAATAAGCTCAAGCCAATATCAATAGATGTAAAAAGGCTTTTACTCAAATATTTCTGGGAAGGGCGTAGTATCTGAGCCATGTTCTACCTCGATAAGTTGCTAGTAGTCTGTCAAGCCAACAATGACGGGTGAAGGTGGGGAGTAGGGAGTGGGGAGTAGGGAGTGGGGAAAGAGTTTTTTGTGTTTCTCAAATGTCTTGATATCCGTCAAAATATATTTGACACACTACTAGGATAAGTCTTAAGAACATATCAGGTTAAACAACCTATATTTTGCAGATGGGCTTGAAAATACGGTTGTGTTGCAAAAACCAGTGCTGGTCTGGTAAAAGTGCAGAAGGCAGATAATTCAGCAGCGAAAGATACCTCTATTCAAATGGCAACACTTCCATTGCAAAATTATTCTACTGTCTGTGGGCTGGTATGTGCGATATCCCGTCTCATATCGAAACATAGAACCCCCGATGCATTGGGGGAAAAAGAAATCTAGTTCCCTCCCCAATATATCGGGGAGCCACTGCGGTCTTGGTTGGGGTTTCCCCAAGTGGAGCAAGTGGCGTGAGGGTTAGGGTGGGGTAAAACCCAGATTTATCAAGCAACAGCCTCTTGCTTAGGCTTTCGCACCGGACGCTTGCGATCGCTTCGACGAACGCCCCCTGCCATTTTGTACTCATCGCTATTCTTGCCATACTTTGCAGCTACACTGAGTAACATGTGTTCTGTTAGTTCCATCAGCGACTTTTCGGCAAGTTCTAAGGCTCCCTGAGTCAGATCCACGGTGGAGAGGCTTGAGTTATAAGCTTCCAACTTGTCTTGCGTTGTTTTGATGACGGCTGCAAAGGAGTCAATTGTTACCCCATTGCCTAAGTTTAAGGTGGGACTGATCGATTTCAAAGCTGCAATCCGACGCTGTGCTCTATCAAGTACTTTAGACCCGCGTTTTGGACGTGACATAAATCACTTTCCTGTTATTAATAATGCGCCAGGACAAAAACTGAGTTCTACCCTGAACTGTACAGCACTAGGATAGACAGAATTAGGGTTAATTGACACCCGCATAATTCAGTATAAATTAATTTATTTATTACAAATATATTGAATTGCTTTATGTAAATTCTTGGAGGTTGCCCAAATTCAATCAACGACTGCCCAAATTCAATAAACGACTGCCCGAATTCAATCAACGACTGCCCGAATTCAATTAACGACTGCCCGAATTCAATCAACGACTGCCCGAATTCAATTAACGACTGCCCGAATTCAATTAACGACTGCCCGAATTCAATCAACGACTGCCCGAATTTAATATAGGAACTTAGCAAACTTGCTTTTATTAAAGACAAAAGCGAACGCAACAATTGAACCAATACAGCAATACGCTTGGGTTAAGGCTAAAACTATGTTACAAAGTCAATTTTTTTAACGAACCGCCAAGACGCCAAGGACGCAGAGAGAAGGAAGAAATGCTTAACTGAACTGTATTGACCAATACAGGACTTACGCAGCGATGATTAGTCATTGCGAGCGGAACGCAGTCAAGCGTTGCAATCACAAAATCTTCCAATTCAGAGCGAGTCCATGCGATTGCTTCGTCGTTCCTCCTCTCTACGAGACGCACTCGCGTTCGCAATGACAATTGTTTTCTCATGAACCAATACAGGACTTACGCAGCGATGATTAGTCATTGCGAGCGGAACGCAGTCAAGCGTTGCAATCACAAAATCTTCCAATTCAGAGCGAGTCCATGCGATTGCTTCGTCGTTCCTCCTCTCTACGAGACGCACTCGCGAACGCAATGACAATTGTTTTCTCATTAAAAAATAAAAACTGGGATGCACCCAATACTATCTAGTACGCCACGGCGTAAATAGAGCAACCATTTAAAATCCCTAAAGAGCTTATTCCATAACACTTTTGACTTTTGATTTTTGATTTTTGACTTCCGCCTTGCGGTACTAGTCCCCTCCCCAATATATCGGGGAGGGTTAGCTGAAACAAAAAGAAACCCCACACTCACTCTTATCGCTAATTCATAAGCAGCTAAAGTATGTTCTGGACGATAGCCACTAGCGCCTCGGTGAGCAATGATAATTAGAGGCTTACCTGTAAAATTTTTAACCATGATTGCGTGCCATTTGTAATTTTGTAAGTTAAAAATTGAATATTAATTTAGATTAATTTAGGTGAGCGGATGAGAAGTAATAACATTGAGATTGTTTTCAGTTTCGATACAACTGGAAGTATGTACCCTTGCCTTACTCAAGTACGGCGAAAAATCAAAAATACCGTTACCAGACTGATAGACGAAATTCCCTTGATTCGGATTGGGATTATTGCTCATGGGGACTACTGCGATGCAGGTTCAACTTATGTCACCAAAATATTTAACATATCCGGTGATGTTGATGCTATCTGTGATTTTGTGCAAAATGTTGAACCTACTGGTGGCGGAGATGCACCAGAATGTTACGAATTGGTATTACATGAATCCCAATCTTTATCTTGGTCAAAGTCAGCAACAAAATCACTAGTTTTGATTGGTGATGATATTCCCCATCCTCCAGCACACAATCCTAAAAAACTAAATTGGCGCAAAGAGTTAGATAAATTAGCTGAGGCAGAAATTACAGTTTACGGAGTTCAAGCACTCAATCGCCTTCATGCCACTCCTTTTTATCAAGAACTTGCAGAAAAGTCTGGCGGTTTTCATATCAACTTAGACCAGTTTTCGTATATTAGTGATTTGTTTTTAGCAGTTTGCTACCAACAATCTTCTAACGATCAGCTACAAGCTTATGAACAAGAAGTAATTGACCAAGGACGCATGAGCCGTGGGTTAAATAAAATATTTAACACCATGATGAACCGGGAAGCAACATCTTATTACGAATCGGCTGATTTACGGGCTGTTTCTCCAGGGCGTTTCCAGATTTTAGAGGTTGAACAAGATATTTCAATTAAAGCGTTTGTTTTGGAAAATGGTTTGAGTTTTAAAGTTGGGCGGGGTTTCTACGAATTTACAAAAACAGAAACTATCCAGGCTCAAAAAGAAATTATCTTAATGGATCGAGCAACGGGTGATTTATTTGAAGGAGGTGCTGCACGAGAAATGTTAGGTCTACCGATGGATGCAACGATTCGTATTAAACCGAGTAACCTAGAAAAGTATGTTGTGTTTGTCCAAAGTACCTCTGCTAATCGTAAACTGATTGGCAAAACTCGATTTTTATATGAAGTCGAAGACTGGGATCGCTAAATCCCAACGACTACAAGTCGCGGCTACCCAAACAAAGCCTGCTCATGCAGGCTATTCTATTTGCTAGGTATTTTGTAATAAGTCTAATGACCCAGATTAAGCCTGAAGTAAAACGTACAGAAGAATTGCGCCAGTTATTGCAACAAGCCAGCTATGCTTATTACGTTTTAGATGCTCCAATTATGGAGGATGCAGTCTATGACCAGCTATATCGAGAATTGCAACAACTGGAAATTCAGTATCCAGAATTGGCGACTCCCGATAGTCCGACTGTGCGCGTGGGTGAGCTTAAGCATACGCAGTTTACCTCGGTGCGGCATAATATCCCCTTGTACAGTCTGGAGAATGCATTTAATATCGATGAGTTGCAAGCCTGGGATCATCGTTGGCGGCGACAAGCACCGAAAATAGAATCGGTGGAATATGTCTGTGAACTCAAAATTGATGGTTCTGCTTTGGCTCTTACCTATCAAAATGGCATTCTAGTAAGGGGTGCAACTAGGGGTGATGGGGTGACGGGTGAAGATATCACCCAAAATGTGCGGACAATTCGCTCAATTCCCTTGCGTTTGAA
>NZ_JAIVFR010001139.1 GCF_020829685.1 Nostoc sp. CHAB 5715
TATTTGACTAAGTTGGACTGCTGTCGTCGGGTGGTTGAGTAACTGGTGGTTGGGTGACGGTTGTACATGGACTTGGTGCATCTTCTGGTAAAACAGAGACACCAAAGCGTTTGAGTTGGGAGAAGTCTGTCATATAAAATTTTACAGTTGCAGAATTTGTTTGGTTTTATATTTTCATTCAAAAACCGATGTACCCTTCTCTACGGGATGCAAGACCGTGATTTTTAATAGTCACGTATATTTGCTGATTACTTTTAGGACTTACGCAAAAATCGCCCAAAAGCTTAATTTATCGAACCGCCAAGACGCCAAGAACGCCAAGAATTCGTAGAGCGTGCGTAAGTCCTAACTTTATCAAAAAGGCTAATTGCTTTATCAAAAAGCCTGTTCACTTTCTCAAAACACTTAAATGCTTTCTCAAAAGAAGCTTTTGCTTTCTCAAACCCCAGTTTGCTTACTCATTTTGGTGTTTTCCGCAAGTAAAATCAGCTTTTGCTTTCTCAAACCCTAGTTTGCTTACTCATTTTGGTATTTTCCGCAAGTAAAATCAGCTTTTGCTTTCTCAAACCCTAGTTTGCTAACTCATTTTGGTGTTTTCCGCAAGTAAAAGCAGTTTTTGCTTTCTCAAACCCCAGTTTGCTTACTCATTTTGGTGTTTTCCGCAAGTAAAATCAGCTTTTGCTTTCTCAAAATGCTCGAATGCTTTATCAGTATAAAAAAACACTCAACTATTTTTCTCAACCAATATATCTATAGATATAACTAAAAAAGCTAATTTTAGGATAACTCCATCTGTAGACTCACGCAATTTAAACAAAAAAGGTTAATAATTAAAAATAACTTTACCACCATGAAATCTGATTGTAATCAAAAATTACAGTCAAGGAAAAGCAAATAGAGAAAAGAGTACAAACAATGGCAACTTCTACAGACGGCGATCAACAGATTAAAAAGCTGCATGAACTAATCCAAAATATTGATTATGGTATGTTTACCACAGTCGATGATGATGGCAGTTTACATAGTTACCCCATGTCAAAAAGTGGTGAGATTAACTCTGAGGCCGCACTCTGGTTCTTTACTTATGCTGGTTCCCATAAGGTGACTGAGATTGAACACTATGAGCAGGTAAATATTAGTTTTTCGTCACCCGAACAGCAGCGATACGTTTCTATCTCAGGTTCAGCAGAACTCGTGAAAGACCGCAACAAGATGCGAGAGCTATGGAAGCCGGAACTTCAAACCTGGTTTTCTAAAGGACTGGACGAACCCGATATTGCTTTACTTAAGGTGAATATTAACCAGGTTAATTATTGGGATAGTGCATCGAGTTTCAAGCCACAAACAATTAGTTTTTAGACGCAATCACGCCTTTAAGTAGTTACTAATTCGTAATTCGTAGTTAAGACTTTAAGAGGATGTTTGAAAAGTGTTTGACTGTGATTTTAATCACCCCCCTTAATCCCACGCCACTTGCTTCAAGTCGGCAGAGCCGCCCAACGCAGTGGCTCCCCGATGTATTGGGGGAAACCAGAAAATCCAGTTACATCCCCTTTATAAGGGGAGGGTTAGGGTGGGGTAAAAAAATATTTGATACATAAACTATGACTTTTCAAACAACCTCTAATTACTAATTATGAATGATTTTAAAATATATAATTATTGAGCAGAATTAGCAAAATAAGTATTTTTAATTAAAAGAAATCAATGGTAGGACAAAACAATGATGAAGCCGCCCAAAAACATCTACCTTTAGAGGTAAAGCGGCGACATTTTTTAAAAGGAATAGGTTTTATCGGTGCAGATGCTGGGGACACAACGACTGCGCTCAGTACATCGCTGGGGACTGGGGAAGAAACATTAAATACTTAATGCGCCATGCCCAATATGCATATAAGGAGAAACTTATTATGGCTACAACTGCGGCTGAAGTTCTTATTGATACTATTTACGATTGGGGTGTTGACACCATCTTTGGATTGCCTGGGGATGGTATAAACGGCATTATGGAAGCTTTGCGCCTGCGTCAAGATAAAATCCGTTTTATTCAAGTGCGGCATGAAGAAGCAGCAGCATTTATGGCTTGTGCCTATGCCAAATATACAGGCAAGTTGGGGGTTTGTCTTGCCACATCTGGGCCTGGTGGGCTGCATTTACTCAATGGTAAATAGTATCAATAAGAACTTC
>NZ_JAIVFR010001140.1 GCF_020829685.1 Nostoc sp. CHAB 5715
CTTAACCTCGGGCGAGGTTTTAACCAATATTCATTACCCACTCGTACAGAATTCATACCTGTTTTCTGACCGGAGGCGGAGCTTTCCTTGCTCCGCTCCTGAGTTCTGAATTCTTCTTATAAAGGTTCAAAGATCAAGCTCTTAGTCAGAGTGTGAGCAAGAATTGGAACAATCGCCAGAATCACCAGCCATCGGATAGCGATCTGATTTTGCCGTCGTTGAGTGCGTAATTCCGCAATAACTTTTTGCTCATACTCAGGACTGAGTTCTTTCCTCACCTGTCCAAATCTTCCCAACAAAGAATGAGACTTTTTTCGCTTCAGTGGATTTAACCCAGCTTCTTCTGAATCAACATTATTTGTTGTTTGAATCAATTTTGGGCTAATTCCCAAGGTTTGCTCTGGAGTAGTCAAAGGATTTGAAGCGGGTATATCCCCTATCTCTTGTACCACAGATGAATTGAGAGGATCGGAGGACTGACGATACTTTGAAACTACTGATTCAATAAATGACAGTTTCTCTAAAATTAGAGCTTCTATTTCTGAGATATTGCTAGTGTGTTGGCTGGACAATTTGTGGTTTACCCAAAAAGTTCCCAGTTTAAATTGGGCTAAATTCAGCTTTACATTAGCAAGCTCACGCTGAAGCTGAACTCGGAAATAATCATTAATTATTTTTCCTTTGTTGGCATCAGACGAAATGCTATTATTGTTAAAATGTTTGTTTTCAATCTCTTTAATGGCAACTGCTGCATTATAAGCAATGTCTAATCTTTGTAAGGAGATTTGATTAACCCAATTATTGAGTTTAGAAAAGTTAGGATTAAGGCGTGAAAATCATCGCATCCTGATTTTGGGCGAAGATGCCATTCAGCCGTTGCACGATCGCCTTAACTGAATGTTCCTCACCCTCGCGCTTTTTCCAATCTTTCAGGTTAAAGAAAAATGTCCCCTGATTTGGCCCATTGCCGTTGAGACCAAAACCGGCAATGACGAGAGACGCTTCCATCTCCGGCACTTCTTTTTGGAGGGTTTGAGACACAGGTACCAATCCGAACATGGTCAACGTGTTGAGCGAGAAGCCCAGGACATAAGCAAACGCCAATGCTCCAATCAAGGATACAGGAACAGCGATCGCCGGAATAATCGTCGTCCGCCAATCTTGCAAAAAGACGAAAATCACCAGCACCACTAGGGCGATCGCTTCCTCCAATGTCTTGACCACTTCTTTGATTGAGACTTCGACAAACTTGGTGGTGTCGTAGGCAATGACGGCTTTCACCCCTGGGGGAAAGTTTTTCTCTAGCTCTGCGATTTACGCTTCCACCGCTTTGGCAGTATTCAGCGCATTGCTGCCCGGAAGCTGATAGATCAACATAGCAACGCCCGGTTTGCCCTGTACCAGTGCCGAAGTTGTATAGTCCTTCGCGCCTAACTCGGCTCGTCCCACATCCTTGAGTTTAACGAGTGTGCCGTTGGTGTCCGACTTGATTACCAAATTCTCGAATTCCTTGACATCTTTTAATCTACTGCAGATTGACTGTCGCAGGGGTAAGACATTGGTGACAAGTTAAGGATTTGAGGAAATTGTCAAGGGTGGTATTTGGATAGGTCAAAAATCGTGAGAAACTCGGTGTAGACAAGTAGATAAACAAATTTACTTGCTCTATATCATAAGTCTGTTTCGGTCACAAGCATCTTTAGTTAGCGCCGACTAAACCTTATCGTAGCCCATTCTCAATCACTGTTTGGTCATTTGATAGAGTATTGCGTTAAAATAAGCGATCGCTATCCTAGTTAAGTAATGCCCGGAAATTCCCGGAGGTGTGATTGACCAAGTTTATTTTGAAAATTCTGTGGTTAGACGAGAACGTTGCTCTAGCAGTCGATCAAATTGTCGGCAAAGGCACCAGTCCCTTGACTAAGTACTTTTTTTGGCCCAGAAATGATGCCTGGGAAGAGTTAAAAAAGGAATTAGAGTCCAAACATTGGATTACTGACGTGGATCGTGTCGAGTTGCTTAATAAAGCGACAGAAGTGATTAACTACTGGCAAGAGGAAGGCAGGAGTTAGAGCAGTTTTCAGGTATTTAGACCACGACTGAGACGAGGAATGGGGAGTAGGGAGTAGGGAGTAGGGAGTGGTGTAGTTCAATTACTTGAAAAGCGCTGTAAGAGCAAAGCCGG
>NZ_JAIVFR010001141.1 GCF_020829685.1 Nostoc sp. CHAB 5715
GACCGATTCTGTATCGAGATTTTGTCAGAGTTGGAGAAAGAACTAATTTCGCTTGAGCGCCTGTGAAGGTTGAAAAAGGCGATCGCGCCCGGTCTGTTGGTAAATTCAATACAGGTAGCTCACCCTGCAATTTTTGTTTCCAATAAGTCAATAACGGTTGAATGCGTTCGCCATCAAGCCATTTTCGTTGCCAATTGACAAAATCTCGATACTGAATCGGTAATTCAGCAAGTGGTGAGAGTTTGCCTGTTGAGAATGCTTCATATAGTGCAGTTAGTTCTTTAATCAGAATACTGATAGACCAACCATCTGCAATTATATGATGCAGAGTTACCAACAATTGATAATTTCTCTCATTTAATTGTAAAATTTTACTACGCAAAAGCGATTGAGCAGATAAGTCAAATGGCTGTTGTGCGAACTCTGTAGCTAAACGTCGTGCTTCTTGGGTACGCTCATTTTCTGATAAAGAACGCAAATCTTCAACCGCCAAAGTTACGGATACAGCTTGATTTACAACTTGGACGGGTTGTCCATTTTCTACTATAAAGCTTGTGCGTAATACTTCGTGTCGTCTAATAATTTCGTTCAGACTATCTTGTAAAGCTGTGAAGTTAATGCAACCTTTGAAGTTAATAACTATAGGAATATTATATGTAGGAGTATCAGGAGTTAGCTGATTGATAAACCATAATCCCTGCTGAGCAAAAGATAAAGGATGATGTGATGTGTTTTTTTCTTGTTGAATAACGGATAATGATGGGAGTGCATCTGCTGTCATTTGAGCCAGTATTTTGGTGACAAGCGATCGCCCACTCATTCCTTCAAAGAAGTCTGCTACAGATACTTCTATTTCTAAATCAACCTCAATCCGGTTTTTCAACTCAAATACTTTTAAAGAATCAAGTCCCAGAGAGCTTAATGGTTCTTGTGGATTGATATCATCCGGTGCGATGGAAAGTACTCCCGCCAAAAGTTCAATTAAATAAGATTCTAGAATCGGTTGACACTCCTTTGGGGAAAGCGCCAAAAGTTCAGAACGTTGTAATTGAGTTTCGTGTCTAGCAATATCACTAATCTTGAGAATGTCACTGACAACTATATTCAGTTCACCATTCTCAAACTGAGTGCGAGTTGCACGACGTTGAATCTTACCGCTAGAAGTTTTGGGTATACTACCTGGTTTAATTAAAACCACAGCATAAACTTGTACTTCATGTTCTTCAGTGATAGCTTGGCGAATTGCACTAGCTACTTCTGCTAAATTTGGCTTGGCGCGAAACTCTAATTCTTGTACAATAAAGAGCCTTTCTTCATTGTTAACCTCTACTGTAAATGCTGCATTAGCACCAGAACGTAAGGATGGATGACTACACTCTGCGGTTAATTCGATATCTTGCGGGTAAAGATTACGACCGCGAATAATAATTAAATCTTTTGCTCTACCTGTAATGAAAAGCTCACCATTGTCCAAAAAGCCTAAGTCACCAGTCCGTAAAAACGGCCCCTCTTTTGTGTCTTTCAGATAGGCATGGAATGTTTCCTCTGTTTCTTCTGTTCGATTCCAGTAACCCTGACCTACACTGAAGCCAGATACCCAAATTTCCCCAATTTCATCTGATGAACAGCGTGTTAATGTTTCAGGATTAACAATGACAATCTGCTGTTGAGGAATCGTTTCACCACAACTGACAAAGCTTTGGATATCTTGACTTTGGGCAATTGCTTCAGCTATCTGATTCTGTGAAAGTGCAGATTTCTCTACAGTTTTTACTTGAGCTAAAGCTGTTTTGATCCCACCAGAAACTATCAAAGTTGCTTCCTACCCCTGTAGCTCCAGGCACTTACGATGATGCCTTACCAAATAATACGCTGGTAAGGCATCATCGTAAGTGCCTGGAGCTACAGGGGTAGGAAGCAGGGAGATATTGCTCGGATCAGTGCCAGTATTTTTAACTGTGTTAGTGAAGACCACTGGTAATGGGTCAATTGTCTCACCAAAGGTTATGTCAGGATCAACAACCGAAGATTTGTTGCTGAAGTCATCGTTGTTACTAGTTGGGCCAACAGCATCTGGTCTATTTTCCGGACCGTTGAGTAAATCTACAGGAACAGCTTGTTTGAGTGTAAATGTGTTCGCTTCA
>NZ_JAIVFR010001143.1 GCF_020829685.1 Nostoc sp. CHAB 5715
AACATTAGAGTTACAGTTCCATATAGGGCCGGGCGTGGTAACCTAGTTCATTCAGGCTAGCGTAAACCGAAAGAGAAGTCCGGGGGTCAGCTTCCGACCATTGGAACTCCGAGAGAAGCTTATCGCCAGATATCGCTTCCCGTAAAATCTCACCTGTAGAAATCATCGGAATATCAAAGTATCTGCAAAGCCTTTGTGCTTGAGTGCTTTTACCCGATCCTGAACCTCCCAGAATCACCAATCTCACAACAATTTACTCCTCATCCTGTCAAATTCACTACTTGCTAAGTCTGTTTTGCCCAAACAACCGATAAATCTATCATTTAGCGATTTTCAGACGTTTTGCCTAGCTTTTTTAAATAATTGGAACTGTAACTCTAATGTTTTCATTTTTACAACTCCTTTCCGAGAAAAGACAAAAATGTAAATCAACAGAACTCTTGACTTCAGCACAAACCTAGTGTTTGACTAAGAATGCAATTTGCCAAATTCACCACAACTGTGAAAAACAGATAAATTATACAGGCAGATTTGTAATAAGTACCGCCAGCCCAAACCTCTAATTTATCCTACTACTCGGGGTTTAAAACCCCATCCCCAATCGCATTAGCTTGTAATGCGATTGGGGTTTAAATCCCCATCACAAAACCATACTTCCGACTTCCGACTTCCGACTTCCGACTTCCGACTTATTTAATGTAATTTTTTAAACTTTACCCTATGGTTGCCCAACTAGAAACTCCAAGTATAAATTCACCCCTTACTTTACCATATCCAGTGGAAGGACTAGTGCAAGTTTTCACTAGCTCTCATCGCAACTTTTTTACGAGCGTTATGGCTCAAGCACTGAGAATAGCTGGGCAAGGAACGCCAGTATTAATAGTGCAGTTTCTCAAAGGAGGTATTCGTCAAGGGCAGGAGCGACCTATACAACTAGGACAAAATTTAGATTGGATTCGCTGTGATTTGCCTCGTTGTATTGATACACCACATTTAGACGATACTGAAAATCAAGCCTTACAAAAGCTGTGGCAGTATACACAGCAGGTAGTGTGTGAGAGTAAGTATTCTCTCGTTGTCTTAGATGAGTTAAGTTTAGCGATTAACTTTGGTTTAATTTCTGAAAGGGAAGTTTTAGCGTTTCTGGCAAAACGCCCTCCCCACGTTGATATCATTCTCACAGGGCCAGAAATGCCGAAATCTCTCTTAGATGTGGCAGATCAAATTACAGAAATCCGTCGCAGTTATCGACCTTAAACAAAATGCTCAATTCAGGATATCCTAGTAATTCGGTTTGAATTAGCTGTGAAGTTGTGATTAAAAACGATATCTGGATTACTGAAATGGCTCAAAAGGGTTTGATTTCGCCCTTTGAGCCAAGTTTAATCCGAAAAGTACAAAAAGAGGAGTCTGTAGCGGTTCAACCTGTAATTAGCTACGGTTTGTCTTCTTATGGCTATGATATACGCCTTTCTCCGGCTGAGTTCCGCATTTTTCGCCACATTCCCGGAACTGTAGTTGACCCCAAAAACTTTAATCCCCAGAATCTGGAGCCAACAGCACTGCACACAGATGCTAATGGCAGTTACTTTATTTTACCTGCTCATTCCTATGGACTTGGGGTTGCTCTAGAAAAACTGGAAGTTCCTAAGAATATTACAGTAATTTGTATAGGTAAAAGTACTTATGCACGTTGTGGAATCATAGCAAATTTAACACCCGCTGAGGCTGCATGGCGGGGTCATCTTACCTTAGAGTTTTCCAATTCTTCCAGTGCGGACTGTCGCATCTACGCGAACGAAGGCGTAGTGCAATTGTTATTTTTAGAAGGTGAACCATGCGCTATTAGTTATGAAGCCCGTCAAGGTAAATATCAGGATCAACTAGAGATTGTTACATTGGCAAAGATATAACTGAATATTCCTAAATCACTCAATTTAAGTTCCTGTTGATCTGTGCGATCGCTCTAAATCATACCCAAAAATCGGAGTGCGATCGCTTGCTTTATCCTACTGCAAATTCTGTCAGCTTTCGCATATAAGGAGGCTGATAAGCCAGCACGATATCTAGCTTTGGAATCCCATACTCCACTGATAAAGCTGGGTTAATTATCGCCGCCAATGAAAGTGCCAAACGTTTGCTAGGACTGGAGCCAGAAGATCGGTTAGA
>NZ_JAIVFR010001144.1 GCF_020829685.1 Nostoc sp. CHAB 5715
CTTAACCCAAGCGTATTGACTTATATTCTTAATTATAAGAATTACTGACTCACAACTTGCTCTTGCGATTCCTGTTGGACTGCTGACCCTTGAGTTCCTAGTTGAATCAGTTCAATTTTATACCCATCTGGATCTTCCACAAAAGCAATTACTGTCGAACCATGTTTCATCGGCCCTGGTTCGCGCACGACTTTACCGCCTTGATTGCGGATTTCCTGACATGTAGCGTAAATATCATCAACACCAAGGGCAATGTGACCGTAAGCATTACCCAATTCGTACTTTTCTACCCCCCAGTTGTAAGTTAGTTCTATTACCGAGTTATCGCTTTCGTCGCCGTAGCCAACAAAAGCCAGGGTAAATTCTCCCCCTGGATAATCTTTTCGGCGTAGTAATTTCATACCTAGAAGTTCACAGTAGAACTTTAAGGACTCTTCAAGGTTGCCCACCCGTAGCATTGTGTGTAGTAATCGCATATTGACCTTTTCTCTGTAATTGATTTAATGTTATTCTCTGCCAATATTTTACCTAGCTCAAAGTCTGAAGGTAGAAATGCCATCAGAGAAAGAATTAAAAGGTAAACGTTTTTGGTGTTGATCCCTATTCATATAATGGAAATCTTCTTTAATCTCAGCCAATAAAGTCTCTTAACCGCCTATGCTAGCGATTGGGCTAGGCAGATGGACTGTATGCGTAACACACAAAGGACAAAGGAGAAAGTACAGATGAGTAAATTTCTAGATACTGCAATTGTTGCGATCGCAGCCCGCGAAATTCTTGATTCACGCGGTAGACCAACAATTGAAGCCGAAGTGCATTTAGCCAACGGTGTTGTAGGACTGGCGCAGGTTCCCAGTGGTGCTTCTACTGGCACTTTTGAGGCTCACGAACTGCGTGATGGCGATAAAAGCCGTTATGGAGGCAAAGGCGTACTCAAGGCAGTACAGAACGTCAAAGAAGCACTTGCACCCCAATTGTTAGGCTTGGATGCCCTCAACCAAGAATTGCTAGACCGGACAATGATCGCTTTAGATGGTTCTGCTAACAAATCCAATTTGGGAGCTAATGCGATTTTGGGAGTTTCCCTAGCAGCAGCCAAAGCTGGTGCTGAGTCTTTAGGAATTCCTCTATATCGTTATTTGGGTGGCCCTTTAGCGAATTTGCTACCAGTGCCGTTGATGAACGTAATTAACGGTGGCGCACACGCATCAAATAACGTGGATTTTCAAGAGTTTATGATTGTCCCAATTGGCGCAACTTCCTTCCGGGAAGCATTGCGCTGGGGTGCAGAGGTGTTTGCTACCCTTAGTCAAGTATTAGATGAAAAGGGTTTGCTGACTGGTGTGGGCGATGAAGGCGGTTTTGCCCCTAACCTAGAATCTAATCAGGTGGCTTTGGAATTGCTGGTTGCTGCCATTAAGAAAGCTGGTTACAAGCCAGGCGAAGAAGTAGCTTTGGCGTTGGATGTGGCGGCTAGCGAATTTTACAAGAATGGCCAGTATGTTTACGATGGTAAACCTCACGCCCCGGCTGAATTTATTGATTATTTAGGACAACTAGTTGACCAATACCCAATTGTGTCAATTGAAGATGGCTTGCACGAAGAAGATTGGCAAAGTTGGCAATTGCTCACCCAGAAGTTAGGTTCGCGGGTGCAATTGGTAGGCGATGACTTATTTGTAACTAACGCCACTCGCTTGCAAAGAGGCATCCAGGAAAAAGTTGCTAATGCCATTTTGATTAAACTCAATCAAATTGGTTCACTCACCGAAACCTTGGAAACAATTGATTTAGCAACTCGCAACAGTATCCGTTCAGTAATTAGCCATCGTTCTGGTGAAACAGAAGACACAACGATCGCTGATTTAGCCGTAGCAACCCGTGCCGGTCAAATTAAAACAGGTTCCCTGTGTCGCAGCGAACGTGTAGCAAAATACAATCGCTTGCTGCGAATTGAAGATGAACTAGGCGATCGCGCCGTTTATACTGGTGCTGTGGGTTTAGGGCCGAAGTAGAGAGATGAGGGAGCAGGGGGAGCAGGGGGAGCAGAGGGAGATGAGGGAGATGAGGGAGAAGAATTAATAATCAATGCCCAATGCCCAATGCCCAATGCCCCATGCCCAATGCCCAATGCCCAATGCCCAATGCCCAATGCCCAATGCCCA
>NZ_JAIVFR010001145.1 GCF_020829685.1 Nostoc sp. CHAB 5715
CCCTTACATCCGCAAGTACAAGAGTTTATTCAAGAGTTAATTTTGGAAGTAGTCAGGGATTACGATGTGGATGGTATTCAACTTGACGATCATTTTGGGATGCCGGTACAGTTTGGCTACGATCGCTTCACTATTGAACTCTACCAGCAAGAGCATCAAGGCAAAAGTCCCCCAACTGATCCTTTTAACTCAGAATGGATGCAGTGGCGAGCAGACAAAATTACTGATTTTGTAGCAGAAATCTATCAAGCTGTCAAGGCAGTAAAACCCAAAGTTAAAATATCTCTATCTCCTAACTATCAAGCTTTTGCCTACAAATATTATTTGCAAGATTGGGAAAATTGGGTAAAAAAAGGCTTAGTTAATGAGTTAATTTTACAGGTGTATCGAAATGACAAAAACTCTTTTATCGCTCAACTGGAACAATCATCGATAAAATTGGCTCAAAGTCTAATTCCTGTAGGTATTGGTATATCAACGGGAACGGTGCGTAATCCTGTGAAAATAGCACAAATTAGAGAACAAGTTCAGGTGGTGCGCGATCGCAATTTTGACGGTATCTGCTTTTTTTATTGGGAGAGTCTCTGGGGTTACATTGTACCAGAATCACCCCAACAGCGACGCAAAGCTTTTTTTGATCTGTTTAATGCTAAAACTGTCAGACTATTACAAACAAAGAAACTTTGATGCCATTCGCGTCGGAAAATACTATATTTGGCTTTATATTGCTGTGGACTTTCGCTACTTTTGGCGGTTTTTTATTGAGTTTACTGTTTATTGAAGTCGGCGAAAAGCCCGATATTGGGGTAGTAGAGGCAGCTATCGGCGGATTTATAATTGCACTTCCTCAAGGTTGTCTTCTCAAAGAACCTATATTCTGTATCAGGTGGATTTTGTCAAGTCTTTTAGGTTGGAGTATCATCACCGCTATCGGTATTGGTGCGGTGGGTTGGATAGTCCCTAGCACTCAGATTTTCCCTGTGAGAATCCTGTCTGGGGCGGTTTATGGGGCGCTTGGCGGCTTGGGGATTGGATTAGCACAATGGTTGGCAATTCCCCAGCCTGCGGCGTGGCGATGGATATTTGTCTCTTCGGCAAGTTGGGCTGTTGCTGTCCCCGTGGGTTCTACTGTCGGGATGATCTTACACCGCCTGATGCAGTTATTCTTAGGCGAAGTCATGGGATTAGCCATCACTTGGCTGCTGGTTGGTATCCTCACCGGAATGAATGCTCATAAATTGCGATTGTAAGTTCCCATTCCTTTGTTCACGTCGATATGATAACTTGTGTACATGAACATTTAAGGAAAAAATAGCCTTTCTTCATGCCAACATAGATATAATATCGGACTTACTTATATATCTATGGTTGAAAACACTCGCGGTAAAAGGGGAGATCCAAACTATAAACTAATCTCTGGTTACGTACCGAAAGAACTTGCTTTATTATTCAAGACTATTTGTGTTGCGACTGAAATAGACCAAAGTCAAGCTATGGAAGAAATGATTACAAAATGGGCTAAAGAAAAGCAATCAATACTTGATCGCATGAAGAATGTCTAAAAGTGAGTGAAGACAAGGAGAAAAGAGAATACACCATGAGCAATGCACAACGACTTGACAATGTTGAGAATGATTTAGAAACAGTTAAACAGTTGTTGGTATCAACAGCTAGCTATGCAGAATCAGCCGACAAGAGGATTGATCGACTAGTTGAACGTCAAGACTTAACCCAAAAACAGCTTGATGGTCTAGCTGTAACTGTTCAAGTTATGGGTGAAAATATTGACATATTTATGGAGAAGATTGACAAATTTGTAGAAAAGACTGACAAATTTGTAGAGAAGACTGACGATTTTATCGATACAACTAAAGCGCGGAACGCCGTACTAGACGGGGTAATCCTGGAATTACGAGAGAGTCAGATGTCAACTAATGCTGCTGTGGAAAGATTGGATAGAATCTTAGAACAATTGCTGAAGCGAAACCAATAGGAAGCAACCATCTTGGACTGAGGATAGAATTGAGCCGATACCTTCCATTCCCCATTCCCCACTCCCCACTCCCCATTCCCAATCAACCTGTATTTCTCATCCCGGCTGCAATCCCATTAATAGTTAATAATGCTCCTCGCAGTAACTCGCCTTTGCTGTAACGAGAGTGGA
>NZ_JAIVFR010001146.1 GCF_020829685.1 Nostoc sp. CHAB 5715
AGTAAAATCGATCGCCAAGGGGCGGTAAGAGTGCAAGAATTGAGAGAAGCGATCGCTAATCTTTTCAATCCTCCTTCTCCTAACCCCATCCCAGAGACAGCGTTATTCTTCTTTTCAGGACATGGGTGGTGCAAAACTGTAGCGGGTAAAGAAGAAGTATTTCTAGCTACCAATGATGTCCTACCGGAAGCAGAAGTCTATGGTATACCCTTAAGTTGGTTGGGAGAGCAGCTGCAAAAAAGTCAGGCTAAACGAGTCGTTGTTTGGCTAGATTGCTGCTATAGCGGTGAATTGTTGAAGTTTATCCCCACAGATAAAGACTACTGTTTCATTACTGCAACCCGTTCCTACGAAACTGGAGTCGAAATTCCCCATACGCAGGGGTTGTTGACGGAGGCGTTACTTGCAGGATTGAATCCCGAAAATGACGCAGATGGGATCGTCAATAGCCACAAATTGGCAGATTTCATTATCAGCCGAATGTCGAATACAGTCCAGCGTCCGTTAATTGCCAATTCCCCACGAGCAATTCTGCTGACAACTAAGTTTTCTCAAAAAAGCTTTCAGGATAAGTGTCCTTATCGTTCCCTGTCGTATTTTACCGAGACAAAGGAAGATGCTGAGGTTTTTTATGGGCGGAGTGCGCTAACTCAGGAGTTGATTCAACAGGTAAGAGAGAAGCATCGCCTAATTGCCGTATTAGGAGCTTCCGGTAGTGGAAAATCATCTATGTTACGGGCTGGGTTACTCTACCAGCTGAAGCTAGGACAAGAGATTCCAGGGAGCGATCGCTGGACTTATATTACTCCGTTTACGCCTAAAGAATCTCCTGTTAATAGTTTACAGGAGGCTTTGGCACTTTCCTTGCCTAATCTTTCCTATCCAGGGACAACGCCAGATATTGCCCATGTTATCGGCGCTGACTTTTCACGAGATGTGGAAAACCTCTCTCCTGCGAGGAGAGAGGCTTTGAATTCTCCCCCTTCCCTTGTAGGGAAGGGGGCTGGGGGGTTAGGTTTGGCGTTAGCTTTTCCACATGACCTGAATTGTCAGGTTATCGGCGAGAGGTTAAAAGCATTAAACACACCAGTCATCTTAATTATCGACCAGTTTGAAGAATGCTTTACTATGTGCGATGACAGCCAGCGCCAAGAATTCTTTGACTGTTTGCGGGAATTAATTGACTGTACAGATAACCTCTATATTTTCATTGGGATGCGATCGGATTTTCGGGGGAGATGGCGAGAATATCCCAAATTTGCAGGTAAAATCAATAAACCTTACATTAATGTCGAACACTTAACCCGTGAGGAAATTGAAGAAGCGATTACTAAACCGGCTGATTGGGTAGGATTAGGCATAGAGGGAAGGTTAGAACAGCAACTAATTAATGATGTTGAGGATTACCCCGGAAGTTTGCCTTTGCTGCAATATACCCTAACAGAATTGTGGCGTGAGTCGAGAAATCAAGGCGATCAGGTTCTTAGCCTGAAAATTTATGAGGATTTAGGCGGGGTTGAAGGAACGCTACAAAAACGCGCCGATGCAGTTTACGAAAGTCTTTCACTAACAGAAAAAACTGTGGCGCGGCGGATTTTTCTAGAATTGACGCAAATTGGAGAAACCACAGATGTACGGCGGCGCGTGCGTTTACGCGAATTGGTTAATTCCCATCATTCCTTGGAAGTTTTGCAACAGGTGAGTGAGAAGTTAGCTGATAAAGATGCACGATTAATTACAAAGACAGATGATCAACATTCCCAGGATGTAATTTTAGATGTTGTCCACGAAGCCTTAATCCGCCACTGGCAAATGTTGCGGGATTGGAAAGAAGAATATAAGTTGGGAATTGGCATTGAGCGTCAGATTGAAGCGGAAGCCCAAGAATGGGAGAAGGAAGGTAAAAACCCAGATTTTCTCAGAAAAGATGGCAGATTAACAGTAGCAGAAGTATATTTAACTAAATTTGGCGATTGGCAAATGCTGAATGGGTTAGCCGAAGAGTATATTCAGCAGAGTCAAGAATTGCGCGATCGCCTTGAGCGAGAAGAGAAAGAACGCCAACAAGAAAAGCTGAAAGCAGAACGGCGGCTACACCAAGTTGTTACCTTGTTTAGTATGGGGTTAGCTGGAGTAGCTATGTTTGCGGGTTATTATTGGTAT
>NZ_JAIVFR010001147.1 GCF_020829685.1 Nostoc sp. CHAB 5715
CCGATATGGGTAATTTAGTTAAGGTAAATTTCAATTTCAATGTATATTTTAATAAGAAAGAATTCAGGTGTCAGGAGCCAGAATTCAGAATTTCGGTTAAGCGACACTTCGGCTATGCTCAGTGCATCGCTGGTGGATAGCGCAGCGTCTTGTAGAGAACGTCTTGATTCTAACTTCAGTATTCTTCTTGAATACTGAAATAACCGCAAAATCTAGCTGTCACCTCTAGGTTTTGCGGTCATCAACAAACGCATAACTATATTGGATATCCAATAGACTGATTGCAGAAATTGAGACAAACTGCTGGTTTAGCCACCCCAAATTTTCTCTAAAACTGCGTTTGGTGAAACATCTGCTGTTTTTCCCGTGGGGGATTCAATGGCCAGGAATTTATCGTTTTTCGGCAATAACTTAGCTGGATCAGTGGGGCCAAATAGGGCGATGGTATAGGTTTGGACTGCAACACTTAGTTGTAGTGCCGCACTATCAGTAGACAACATCAGATTTGCCCCGGCAATTATGGCAGTTAACTTACCAATATCATCTGGGGCAGTCACCTTGATATCTGGAGAAGACCCCAGAAGCGATCGCACAAACTGCTCATCGTCAACTCCCTTAATGACTACCACAGGCAGATCCGGTTGCTTATCTTGGAAGTTTTGAATAATTTGATGCCACTTCTGGACAGGGTAGATTTTATCCAGTTCTTTAGCCTGGGATAACTGGCCAGAACCGCCATGAATCAAGATATAGCCTGTTTCATGCACCCCTAAGCGTTTTTGTTCCTTTTCTGCCCAGTCAATATCTGTTTTTGGCACATTTACAGCTAATTCTGGGACAGGGGTTTTTATGCTTAATGGTTGCAGCAAATCATGATATACTGCCGCCGCATACCGGGATGGTTTGAATGGCACAGCGTGGGTAAGAAAAACCGCTCCTTTGCCTTGGTAGCCAATGCGTGTGGTAATTCCTGTCAACCAGAGTAAAAGACCCACCAACCAATTTTGCTTAACAGCAATGGCAATATCGTATTCGCGATCGCGAATTGTCCCCACCAAGTTACCCCAATCTGCCAGACTGTTACGGTCTTGAAAATCAAAGGGCAGTACCTCGTGAACCGACTTGCTCACTCGGTAGGCAGCCTTTGACCGGGGTTCAACAACGACATCTATCTGAGCGTTAGGGTAATGGCGCTTTAGGTCATCTAGAGTCGGAAAGAAGAGAATTTGGTCGCCAATTCCGCCAGGTACAAGGGCTACTACTCGCATAATATTTATTGACGCTTACTCGCTCCCTATTTTAGGGGAAAATATATAGCTTAAAGATTGAGGAATTCTGTGTATTTACTAATTCCAGCTGCGGGAATCGGAAAAAGAATGGGGAGTAACCGCAATAAACTCCTGCTAGTCGTGCGATCGCAACCAATTATTGCTTGGACTCTATTAGCCGCAGAAGCCGCCAGTACAATCAGTTGGATCGGAATTATTTCGACTCCTACCGATTGGCCAGACTTCAAAGCAATTATCGCCGATCTGAAGCTGACTAAACCAGTGGAATTGATTACAGGTGGTTCCACCCGCCAAGAATCTGTTTACAATGGCTTGCAGGGGCTACCAGTAGCCGCAGAACAAGTGTTAATTCATGATGGGGCTAGATGTTTGGCCACACCAGATTTATTTAACTCTTGCGCCCAGGCCATTCGCCATTGCCCCGGTTTAATTGCTGGTGTACCCGTCAAAGACACCATCAAAGTTGTCGATGAACAAGGCATAATTCAAAAAACACCCGACAGACGGCAATTATGGGCGGCACAAACTCCCCAAGGATTTGATGTCAAGTTATTGAAACAGTGCCACGCTGAAGGTGTCCGTCAAGGTTGGGAAGTAACTGACGACGCCGCCTTATTTGAAAAGTGCGGTATTGAAGTGCGAATTGTCGAGGGAGAAGAGACAAATTTAAAAGTGACTACTCCACAAGATTTAGCGATCGCAGAATTTATTCTCACAAGTAGAGGTTTTTGAGGGAGTGGGGGGATGAGGGAGATGAGGGGGATGAGGGGGATGAGGGAGAAGAATTAATAACCAATGCCCAATGCCCAATGCCCCATGCCCAATGCCCAATTTGAGAGTTTCAAACAATATTTTGACAATTTACG
>NZ_JAIVFR010001148.1 GCF_020829685.1 Nostoc sp. CHAB 5715
CCAGATTGACTTACAGCAGTAATTAGCGAGAATTAATGCTATCTGCGCCAAGCAATTCTCATGGTAGACGGTTTGCAATCGCACTATAGAGCAACTCATAAGTTAATTACAACGATTGCTGCAATGATTTAAACGTTTCTTATACATGAAGAAGTAATTGTTGCAAAGCATGAAGTATTTGCAGCAACTGCTTATACATGAAGGAGCAATTGTTGCAAACGCTTCAATTTTGGCAACTAGTTTTGAGGGTTAAGCGGTTAGAGTGGGGTAAAATTTACGCTCAAACCCAAGTTGATGAGCTACTTCAGACTTGTGTGTAACCGTAGCCTTATTCTTGGGGAGGGGAGACAAAGCATAGCTTTGGCAGGGTGGGGTGCAATGACTGTAGGAATCATAACTAATTTCCGAACTTGCATTGTTAATGCGTCAGCTTGCGCGGAGTTTTTCTGGTGAATTTGGCGATCGCTATTCGAGTGCTAGCACTTACGGACAATTAGGATTGCTTGCACAAACGCAGGAGAATTACGCAGAGGCTAGGGCTAATTTGCAGACAGCGTTGGAGATAAGTAGATGGACAAAAATATTTACAGTCATTGCGAGCGAAGCGAAGCAATCTCAACCCTTGCGATTGCTTCATTTCGCTTCGCTCCATTCGCAATGACAGTGTGTAATTAATTGTGTCCGACTACTTATATGTTGAGTATCAGGATGAATATATGGCTACGGTGACGCGAGAGAATTTAGAGGGTTTACCGGAGTAGGTGGGGATATGGGCGATCAATCGCGTTTTGGGTTTTGTGGAGGTGCGATTGGGTTTAAGTTTGTGGAGATGCGATCGCGGTTGCTTGATTGGTTTGGGAGGGCGATCGCTCTCCCGTTATCTTAAAAGTTACAATGAGTATGGTATTTATAGGAAAGGTAGAAATGACTGCAAAAGACAAAATTCATGCTGAAATTGATAGTCTTAACGAAGAATATCTAGATGAACTATATCTTTTAATCAAAGATTTTGCCCAATCTAAACAACATCTGAAAAAACTGAGTTTCATGTCAAAATTGAAACAAATCAAGATAAATGCTCCAGAGGATTTCGCTAGCAACCTTGATTCTTATCTAGCTGGGGATGAGGGTAATAAATAAAATCTTTGTTGATACATTATTTGTGGTAGCTTTAATTAATCAGCGTGACCAATATCACCAGCGAGCCTCCGAATTAGCCGATAGCTTAGAAACTCAACTCTTAATCACAACTGATGCAGTACTTTTAGAAATTGGTAATGCACTAGCTCGTAACTACAAAAATGAGGCTGTTGAGATTATCGAGCATTTCTTTGGCTCAGATGAAGTGGAAATTGTGCGACTCACTCCAGGATTATTCGCACAAGCATTCACACTTTACAAAACCCATCAAGATAAAGCATGGGGTTTAGTTGATTGTATTTCGTTTGTAGTTATGAAGCAAGCTGAAGTCTCTCAAGCTTTAACTTTTGATCAGCATTTTGTACAAGCAGGTTTTCAAGCTTTAATGAGATAAGTTGGAAACTGAGTTGGTTTTGTGAGTAGCGATTGCACCCAAACGGGAATTTCCTTCAAGGAACCAAATTAGTGCATGAGTATCGATGACATACTTCATAAATTACTTATGACCAGTCTAAGCTATCTTCTTTATCTCCGTGAAATTCAGCAATTTTAAAATCCTCTTCCGTAGACTAATTCTTCCCAGAAAACATACCAAACTGCATCATCTGGGTTTGTTTTCGGGTTGTCTCTGGCTCTAAAAATGTGACAATAACTCGGCTTTCTAATACATCTAATGGTAATTCGACAAGTTCGATTTTGCCGTGTTTGTAAACACCTTCAACTGATTTCAACATTGCTTTTCACCAAATTCACCACTTATATATAGGAATCGTATTTGATTTTTGAAATTATCTACGTGGGCGGGGAGTGGGGAGTAGGGAGTAGGGAGTAGGGAATAAGGAATTAGGCTTTTCGATCTGTACCGAGCTTTTTCATAAATCAAATATTAAGTAAGTCGGCGTGAAAAAACCAAACTATGTAAAGATAAATAAATACGGACAATGTATCTACCGAGGTGACTAAGAGATGGGCGCGTAGTTTTTGGGTGTTTTTGACAAAGCTGTTAGCTATTA
>NZ_JAIVFR010000114.1 GCF_020829685.1 Nostoc sp. CHAB 5715
CTGAACTCTAAAGCTCCATTTTGGCGCTCGTAGTACTGTTTTTACTAATATGCCTTCTGGACAAGTTTGTTGTGGAAGTCCCTGTCGTCCAAAGATGACTCGGATAAAACTTACTCCCCCGAAAAACCCGTGATTTTATAGATAAACATAAAATTAAAGTCTCCTCAAGCAAGACGGTAAGTAGCAATGATAGTATATTTTCATGGCTGCTCTAATCCTTGCTATTGATGAACAAACTATTGGATGAAACGCTGTCAATCAAAATTGCTGAACAAATAAACAGCAGAGCTAGCACTCCGTTTGATAATGCTTACAAAGCAGCATTATCCACCGAGGGAGCAAGATATATTCAGGGATTTTTAGCTTTTGCAGGGAAACCATACAGACCGATTGAACACAGTTGGATTGAGATAGGTGACGCCTCCGATGTCCGCATTATCGATCCCACATTACCGCACCTAAACAAAAATCCCCAAGAACTCTGGTATTTTGCAGCACAAAGGCTGACCGTTAAAAAACTGAAAGCCATCATTGAAGAATCCAAAGAAGATTATCCAGAAGATGATCCATTGCCAATCTATGGCGATCCACCTTATGAATATTACGGTGATGTCATGTTAGGTGGCCAAGACTACTTGGCAGCATATCAAGCCGCAGAGGCTAAATGCAGAGAAATCAGCGAACTCAACCCTGAGAATAACTAAAGAAAGTCTATTAAATAATTCGTAATTCGTAATTACGAATTACGAATTATTTAATACGATTTACCATCGCTGCCAAAGTATTCCCTATAGCCACAAATTTTGTCTCCACGCACATTGATTAGTCTGTTCCCGAAAAATAACGAATCAATTACAACTCAATCTGTTGAATAATCTGCATTGTCTCCACGCTGACAGTGCAGACTCTTTGTAGTAAATCAATCACTTGTTCTTTGTAATCTGCAAAGCGATATGTATTGAATTTTTCAGCAATAGTAGGGTCTTTAGGTTTCTTTTCTTTGTATTGATCTAAAATCCATTCTAAAGCACAACGGTTGCCAAGGCGATATTCCCAAGCAATATTAGGGACACCTTCTAGAGTCGTGACATCATCTAAAATAATGGTTCCATTGGCTGCATCGGTTTTGAGTTTTGTCTTTGGTGTCCTATTTTTAGCGAGAGGTAAATCAATTCGTTTTAAAGGATAGGGTTCGACAGTTTCATAATTGATGTGCAAATCCATCAACTGTTTACCCCAGTTAACCCATTGGTGAAAGTCATCGTAGAAGGGTAAGCGGGGAAATTCTCGTTTTAGATTAAGTTCGTATTTAGTGCGATAGGCAGGATTGTGCAAGACGGCATAGGTGTAGTGAAAAATATCTAATTTGGTAATTGTCGAGTCCTTGTAATGGGTTTGGAATTGGGTTAATCCCCAGTCAGTGATATTGTCGATGCGGTTGCCGTCTTTGTCGTAGCGGTAGAGGGGAAGGCATTGAGAATCTCCTGTTAGGTGCAAGTCAATTAATAAGTTGCTCCCCAAGCAATGGAATGGTTTAGTATTTCCCAAAGCTGAAAAAGCTATATATTTGTTCTGTAGATCATTTCCATTAAAAATATCAAACCATTGATATGTTCTGCCATTGAAGTGCTTGTCAAAGTATAAATACTGCTTGTAAAAAGGTCTAGAGAGACTTGATTTGATACTACTTGCTTTAAAATCTTTTTTTATTCCTCTTTTCAAGTAGCTTTTTAAATCTTCATCCCATTTGATTTCTTGTGAAAGTTCTTCAAAATCTTGAATAACCAATTGTTTTTGATAAACTTTTATACAAAACTTCATTCTTTCCACTAAATTTTGCTCTGATAAATCATAAACCCATTCATCTCTTTGGGTTGCAACTCCTCTAGAAAATAACTTAAAAACTGCTTCCTGTGCTTTGCCAGCTTTTACATCTTTATCAACTAATGGTAAAAGATTATCAAAATCATTATCTGTCTGGTTAATCCAGTTATGATTTTTATCTGGTGTAATATGTTCAAAATGAATATCAGTAAATTTAGTTTCAGCTAAAAATTTTAATTTAGTTTCTGCTGTATCAAAATCAGGGCGACGATTGTAGAATATTTTACAAGGTGTACTGTTGCTGCTTTCCCTCTTGACCATCAATATAATAGCAACACCAGCTTGTATACCAAAAACATTATGTGTAGTTCCTGATATTTTAGGATTTTTCCTAACGTCTCCATGCAAATCAATAATGTAAATATGACTAAACTCATCAGTTACAATTTTTCTAAAACCATCAAATGTCCTAGCGTCAATAAATGATGAGTTAGTGATAAATGCTAAAATGCCATTTTTGCTTAATCTATCAGTTGCCCAGCGAATAAAACGAGTATACATATCATAAACAACAATTTTATTCTGAGCTTTACTATATTTGATGTAAGTATTTTTTATGAGCTTATCTATTTCTCCATAATAGCGATTAGAATTATTGTCATTAAAATTTTCTTGTTTAGCATTATATGGAGGATTCCCGATAATCACCGATATCTTACTTTCATTCTGCCTTTTAATTCTTTCAGTATTTTCTACACTTATAGCAAACAAATCTAATTGTTTACCTGCAAATGATGTATGATCCAGCGTATCTACAAAACAGAGATTTTCAAACTCTTGATATTCACCCATCTTTTGCTTATAGGTGTATTCAATATTCAAGTTAGCGATGTAATAAGGTAAAATTGCCACCTCATTACAACGAATCTCATGCTTATATTTATATTCGAGACTATTTTTAGGTAAATAATCAATCAATTCAGTAATAAACGTCCCAGTTCCTGTAGCCGGATCTAAAATTTCGACATCTTTATCTGCAAGCAGCTTACCAAAATTTTTATGAACTAAATAATCTACACTTTCAATCATGAAGCGCACAATTTCATTTGGTGTATATACAATACCTAGCCTGTCAGCCGCTTTCGGATTATATGCTTTGTAAAAATTCTCATAAAGCACTTTTAAAAACTTCTGCTTTTCATGATGATTGTAGATATTCGCAGCAGTTCTTCTAATAACTCCATAGTAACGCTCAATAGCACCAAGAGTATTCTTTTTAGTGCTACCTGTAAAAAAGGTATCGATGATAGTTTTTAATTCACGAGCAATATTATTTTCTCGATGAAACTGAGATTCATTGAAGATGCTGATAAAGATATCTTCAGTTAAAATATGCTGAATCATCATTTCTCTAACATCCAGCAAAGTTACTTCAGGATTAATTGATTCTTTGCAAATATTCCAAAATTTAGCCCTCGCTGTTTGAAAAGCTGCGTTTGTTTCAATTTGACTATCAATTAAGTCACGCAAAGCATTTAAAACAGTCGGTAAATCTTCCTTAAAAGTTTCAATCGCCTCACGAAAATCTTTAACTTCCGGGCGTACATAATTAATAAAATATGTAATTATTCCATCCAGCGCGTCAGCATCTTTCATCGGGACGCGCATGGTTTCTTGTCCACCCTGAATTAAAACTGCTGTTTGCGAGTCCTCAAACAGAATGTTACTATCTGGGTAGCCTTTTATTAGCTTCTTCTCAATTTCTTGATCTAAATTATCATATTCATCTTTACTTTCCCAGTAACCCCAATCCAAACGCAAAGCATCTTTAACAGTGCCATCTGGATAAATAAGTTTGCCGCTAGGTGTTTTATAATCTAGTTCAGGAATAAGTCTAAATTCTCTAGGTTTGCAATATTCATTAACTAAGTTTTGAAATGCAACCCGAATCGATGTTTCTTTACGCGAGCCGCCATACTGGATAATTCTTTCTACTTCTGTGTGATATTGACTAACCAGAAGTTTGGACATACTTTATAAAATTTTTATATTTTTTAGGTCATGCTCAATGTAGCCTCAGTAAAAAAATTACAGATTGCTGATAGCACGGATTTTATGTATGGTAGTACATCTATACTCTTGTAAGTATACTGATGCAAATATTTGCAAATTAGAATTATATAAAAAGTAGAAACATTGTGTTTTTTGCGTCTCTTATAGCAATCCTAAATCATTCGTGAAAAGTTAGATCCCCGACAACTTTTACGAAGTCGGGGATCTGGACACTGAGAATTTTCACAAATCAGATAGGATTGCTATAATAAAGCTTAGATAAATAAGATAATAAAAAACTTGAGGATGTTGAGTTATCTTACTCTGTAACCATAATCTACTTGGTTAAGCGATCGCTCTTGCGTTGATGATGAAATAAGCTAAAGTAATTAGTTCAGCAAGAAGCTGTTTTTTCACTAACCTCTCATTTACAGTAATTTTGCCATTAAAAGCGATGTCTACGACGGGCTATGACTAGTACAGTGGGCGCGGAAATAAACATAGCATTTCAAATGGCGCAAGAAGCTCGGAATACAATTATGCGTGAATGCGTGAATGCGTGACTTTTGCCTTGCGGTATGAGGGCTGATTATTTCAGCAAAATTTGAAAATGAAATCCCAACTTAAAATTGGTGCGTTAACGCAGTGTAACGCACCCTACAGGCTCATCTACTCGTCAATTTGGCCAACGCGGCGGATATTCAAAATGTCGCTCATTTTTTTAATTTGGACGAAGACTTGCTCTAATTGAGAGCGATCGCGTATATCTATTCCTAAATCCATTAATGCAGGTTGACCAACACAGGTTTTCACCTGAGCATGGCGGACATTGATTCCTTGGTCACTCAACCGTGACAAAATATCCTTTAGTACCCCTACGCGGTCAAGAGCTTCAATTTGAACATCCACTGGGTAGGTATGCGGACGACCACTATTTTCGGCGGCTGGGTTCCATCTAACTGGTACTAAGCGCTCATACTCCACAGTTTCCAGATTATTGCAGCCTTGGCGATGAATTGAAATCCCCCTACCTCGCGTCACTACACCAATAATTGGTTCGCCAGGAATCGGGGTACAACACCCAGCTAAATAATACACCAACCCCTCTACCCCAATAATTGGCGAATCATTGGAGCGAGAGATAGTCGCAGGTGCATCCCGCAAAGCTTTTGATGTAGTTGGTTCTTTGGGAATAAATGGCGAGATGGTGGAAACTGGTTGTTGTCCCTTCGCCACTTCTCGCCAACGATTTAGCACTAAGTTCAACGTTACTTCTCCGTAACCCAAACCGGCAAGTAAATCGTCCACGCTGTGGTAGTTACACTTTTGGGCGACAGTCTCCATCGCATCCGACTTTAGCAAACTATCAAAACCAGTTTTACCAAGTTCCTTTTCTAACAATTCCCGTCCCCGGGCGACATTTTCTTCCCGGCGCGATCGCTTGTACCATTGTTTTATCCGATATTTCGCCGCCGAAGTTCTGACAAAGTTTAACCAATCCAAACTCGGATGGCTGTTCTTTTGGGTAAGAACTTCTACAATATCGCCATTGTGTAGCCGCGTTGACAGAGATACCATTCGCCCATTCACCCGCGCCCCTGAACAATGGTTTCCCACTTCGGTATGAATGCGATAAGCAAAATCTACAGTGGTAGAACCGGGGCTTAAAGGAACAACATCCCCCTTAGGAGTGAAGACATAGACATCATCTTCAAATAGATTATCTTTGACGCTATCAAGATATTCTTGTGCATCCTTGAGATCAGTTTGCCATTCCAGCAGCTGCCGCAGCCAAGTAAACTTGTCATCTGTCGCTGTCAAATGGCTAATACTAGAACCTCCTGTTTCTTTGTACTTCCAATGGGCGGCAATTCCATACTCGGCGATATGATGCATTTCGATTGTCCGAATTTGCACCTCCAAAGGACGGCCAGTTAGTCCAATCACCCCAGTATGTAACGACTGGTAACGATTAGGTTTTGGCAGTCCAATGTAGTCTTTAAATCTCCCAGGAATTGGGCGAAAAGCATCATGAACCACCGCCAACGCCCGATAGCATTCCTCATTGGTTTGAACAATAATCCGCAGCGCTGCCAAATCGTAAATTTCATGAAATTCCTTTTGCTGGCGGTGCATTTTTTGGTAAATGCTATAAAGGTGCTTGGGACGACCGCTAATATCCTGAAAGCGGATTCCGGCTTGCTGCAAACGCTCTTGCAACATGTTCGTAGCTTTAGCCAATTTCTCTTCTCGCGCCGTCCGTTTTTCGGAAACATGCTCTTGCATTTGGCGGTAAGCTTCCGGTTCCAAATACTTAAAAGCCAAATCTTCCAGTTCCCATTTAATTCGCCAAATCCCCAAGCGATTGGCTAAAGGTGCGAAAATATCTCGCGTTTCTTGGGCACTGCGGCGGCGGCTGGCTTCTGACATATATTGTAAAGTTCGCATATTATGCAAACGATCTGCCAATTTCACTACAATTACCCGAATATCTTGCGCCATTGCCAAAAACATCCGCCGGAAGTTTTCGGCTTGGCTTTCGGTTTTGCTGGTGAAATTGATTTTAGAAAGCTTGGTGACACCTTCAACCAATTGCCGCACTTCTGGGCCAAAGCGTTCTTCAATTTCTTGACTTGTGACTTCTGTATCTTCAACGACATCATGAAGAAATCCAGCTGCTATCATAGCAGCACTGCCTCCCAAGTCATGCAGCAAGTCGGCTACAGCGATGGGATGAGCAATGTATGGTTCTCCCGATTTACGGTATTGACCTTGATGCAGTTGGTAAGCAAATTCAAATGCGCGACCAATTAAGACTGCATCATTATACCTTCGGTCATCTTCCGGTGTGCCGCTACTTGTGGATGACTCCTTCAAACATTTCTTTAACCATTCTGGAATAGCAAGATCAACTGATGAATTTATAGCTAGACTGCTCATACAATTGGGTTGAGATAGGATCGTAGATAAGTGAATGATAAATAAAACTGCCAGCATCGCCGTAAAAAGATGCTGTCGCCCAGAGATGGGTAGAAAAAACAGTGTAAGGATGATTTTCCAATTGCCGATAGCGCAGCGTTAGCGGAGCGGTAGCGAGGTACGAGCGTCCGCAGGAGCGTCCGGTAGTCATCCAATTTGAGTTTCAAGGATCATAAAGAAAATCCATTGATGGCAAACAAAGCCTCAAATAACGATTTGAGGCTTTTAGTGCTGATAAGTGTTTAAGAAAGTTTATTGTAGAAGAAAAATAACTTGACATTAATACTATCTTAACTAGCACTGGATGTCTTTAAATCATGAGATATATCTGGCACTCGTAACCTTGCTAGAGCAATTACGTTCCGATGCCACAACTACCCAAATTGTTGCCCCTGAACTGCGGCAGCGTGTAGCCTCGTTGCAGCAATTCTTTGGGCAGCAGATTGTGCCTTTGGCTGATGAAAACTGGCGAGTGCAGTCTTATCAAACGGAAATGAGCAAGCAACTGCGCCTGTTGGCAATAGATGTGATGTTTTTGCAAGGAGCGCGGCAAGCATCTACTGCACAAACGAGACTTCAAACAATTAGCGATCGCTTGACTACTCTCATTCAATACTGTAATGCCATCTTGGAACCAGAAGCGGAAGGAGAAAAATAACAATTGTTCACCTTTTCTCTAATTAATCCATCATCTCATTTACAACCATTCCTGAAAAGTTATTTTGGCAACAAGTTGGGAATGGGCATTGGGCATTGGTTATTAATTGTTCTCCCTCATCTCCCTCATCTCCCTCATCCCCCTATTCTCCATGCCCCATGCCCCATTCCCTATGCGCCATTCCCAATACCTTTGAGGAGAAGATTCATGGTGCGTCGCATGTACGCTTCTACCGGCTCGGTTGTGGGTTTGAAGATTAGTGCATAATATAGTGACCCGCTCACCAGATCGATAATTACAGCTATTTTCAGGTAAATAGACCACGCGGTAGGGGTTTAGAATTGCTCATTGGTGTCAACTTAACGTAAAAGCCATGTCCCGCAAGGAACTTAAGTTCCTTGCTAATAGCAAAAGTAATCTAAAGATTACTAAGTATCTGCAAAAATCTTTAGTCTACTTCAGTAGACTTTAGCTATTAGCCTTGAACTTTAGTTCTAGGCGGGTGAGTCCGCCAACAGTTAACCTTTAAGTTGACACCAATGACCATTGCTATGCCCCTACGACCGGACATGACATTACACCCAAAAACACAAGGAAAAACAGATGATTATCATACTTAAGAACGGTACGCCTGTTGAGGAAATTACTCGCATCAGCCAAGAACTGAGTGATGTTTGGGGAGTCACGGTAGAAAAAAGCGTTGGCACTCATAAAGTTGTGCTGGGGCTAATTGGTGATACCACTAGCATCGATAAATTACAGGTTCAGGAATTCAGCCCTTGGATTGAGCAAGTATTACGGGTGCAACAACCTTTCAAGCGGGTAAGTCGAGAATTCCGACATGGAGAAGCCAGCGAGGTTGTTGTACCTACGCCTAACGGTCGTGTCTATTTCGGCGAACATCATCCGATCGTGGTGGTAGCTGGGCCTTGTTCCGTTGAAAATGAAGCGATGATTGTCGAAACGGCAAAGCGGGTGAAGGCAGCAGGAGCGCAGTTTCTGCGTGGTGGAGCCTATAAACCTCGCACTTCACCTTATGCCTTTCAAGGTTATGGTGAAAGCGCTTTAGATTTGTTAGCAGCAGCGCGGGAAGCTACTGGTTTGGGTATCGTCACAGAACTCATGGATGCTGCCGATTTATCAGCAGTGGCGAGAGTAGCTGACATAATCCAAATCGGAGCGCGAAATATGCACAACTTTTCGTTGCTCAAAAAGGTAGGCGCTCAAGATAAACCCGTGCTACTCAAGCGGGGGATGTCTGCCACAATTGACGAGTGGCTGATGGCGGCAGAATATATTTTGGCATCTGGAAATCCCAATGTGATTCTTTGTGAACGGGGAATCAGAACCTTTGATGGCAAATATGCTCGGAATACTTTAGATTTATCAGTGCTTCCGGTATTGCGATCGCTTACCCATTTACCGATTATGATTGATCCTAGTCATGGTACTGGTAGGTCTGAATATGTTCCATCAATGGCAATGGCTGCCTTAGCAGCTGGTACAGATGCCTTAATGATTGAAGTTCATCCCAATCCCGCAAAAGCTTTATCCGATGGGCCACAATCTCTCACCCCTGATAAATTTGACCGCTTAGTTCAAGAAATGTCAATTCTGGGCAAAGTAGTTGATCGCTGGTCTACACCTGCATTTGGTAGCATTGGTGAAAGCCGCATTCTCTTCACGCCAGAACTCTCAAAGTAGATAAAGCCTAATCTGATACCAATTCACGAAAATCCTGATACATATAGATTTCTCGTAGGGGCATGGCATTGCCCATAGGTGTCAACAAAAGCCTAGAAATAGCTTAACTGTTGGCTGACTCACCCGCCTGGAACTAAAGTTCCAGGCTAATAGCTAAAGTCTACTAAAGTAGACTAAAGATTTTTCGGATTATTTAGTCATCTTTAGATGACTTTCGCTATTAGCAAGGAACTTCAGTTCCTTGCGGGACATGACTCTTACGTTAAGTTGACACGTATGGCCAAGGTATTGCTATATAAGCAACAAATACCTCAAAGTCGTGTTGAAGTACTTAAAAGTCGTTTTGAGGTACTTCAAAGTCGTGTTGAAGTACTTCAAAGTCGTGTTGAAGTACTTAAAAGTCGTGTTGAAGTACTTCAAAGTCGTGTTGAGGTACTTCAAAGTCGTTTTGAGGTACTTCAAAGTCGTTTTGAGGTACTTCAAAGTCGTGTTGAGGTACTTCAAAGTCGTTTTGAGGTACTTCAAAGTCGTGTTGAGGTACTTCAAAGTCGTTTTGAAGTACTTCAAAGTCGTTTTGAGGTACTTCAAAGTCGTGTTGAGGTACTCCGCTACGCTTGACTTTTAAAACAGTCGCTACACAGTTTAAGGTTTTTAGCGTTAACTGAACTGTATTGGTTGAGCGATCGCATTTGCTTGTTTGGAAGTAGCTACGGTACTCTCTCTTTTTTCCAATGTTGTGAGTACGGCGCGTCTTGGCCCGATGTTGGCAATGCAAACCCTTGAGCAACGGCGCAATATCGAGAATGCTATTATCATAGGACTTACGCAAAAATTGCTAAAAAGCTTAATTTATCGAACCGCCAAGACGCCAAGAGCGCCGAGAATTCGTAGAGTGTGCGTAAGTCCTATATCAATGAAGCATCAAAGTATGCCACGGACAGTGGTGTGGAAATTCCCACTTCTGTGATGCTAGCTGTAGGTTACAAACCATGAGCTAGAAAAACTCTGGTTAAATTGCTTGAAGTAGTTGACAAAATTAGCTTTTTAAAGTGAGGTTTGCACAAACTCCCCCTTTTGGAAGACTTACCAAGAGAGTTTGCTGCGGCGAAAGACTAATCTCGTAAGTCTCGTTCCCAAGTAACACCTGGAACTTCGAGGACTTTTCTTTGTCTACATCTGCTTTTACAGATTTGTTAATACTCAAGGAAGGACTTCTCCCAGACTCCTGTAGGCTAGGGTAGTGACTTGCTTTTGCCGCATCATTCACAGAGGAAAATCCAAGATCCCCTACATTTTCTTCTTTCTTGGCAACAGGTAACAGCGAGATATCAATCAAGGGTAAGGTAATTTTCAGTGTCGTACCTTGATGAAGTCCCGTACTCTCAAGAGTAATGCTACCTCCCATAAGTTCGATTAAGTTTCGTGAAATTGCTAGTCCCAATCCAGTCCCTTCAAACTGGCGGCTGGTTGTGCCATTCACCATCACAAAGGGGCGAAATAGTTTGTGTTGTTGAGTGGGATCAATTCCTATACCTGTATCTTTAACTATTACCACCACTTGAGATTTACCATTACTATGTTGAATTTCTGTGGCAATAGTGATGCTTCCTGCGTCAGTGAACTTAGTGGCGTTACCGATAATATTAATCAGCACTTGCTTCAGTTTTGCTGCGTCTGCCTTAATTGGTATTGCTTGAGAATCTAACTCGCATTTCAATTGCAAGCCTTTTTGTTGAACATTAACTGATTGTAAATTAATCACCTCTAGCAATATTTGTCGGAGGTCAAGAGGTGTGGTGACTACAGAAAGCTTACCTGCTTCGATTTTAGAAATGTCGAGTAAATCATTAATAATATTTAGCAAATGAATCGTTGTTTCATTGGCACGTTTGAGAAACTGAAGCAAGTGCTG
>NZ_JAIVFR010001149.1 GCF_020829685.1 Nostoc sp. CHAB 5715
ATAGCGATTGAATCTATTTGAATTAAAAGAAACATGTAAGTTCTTTACATATGTTGACATATTTGTTTTTGGTCACCCTCTCGGGGTGGATTTGTCTAAAAAAATACATTTCTGATAATCGTCCAGAAGAAGTGCCTGTGGTTTGTACCCAGAGACAGAAATAAGTCTAGTTACAAACAGCTACATTAAAGTTAACAAATGAATCGTTGAGGATAAAAAAATGGCAACTCGTTATTTTAGAGATTTGCCACTATTTCCAACAGAATGGAATGGCAAATATCGCAATTAAATTCTGTTTGGCTAGACTCCTCAAACCGAAATTCGGAACGGTCATTTTGCAATGATTGGCTTTTTTGCCTATTTACTTTGGAATTTAGCTGGCTATAGCTTTGTTCGTGACGTTTTGCCCTTAATTGGGTATTAGAACATTAAACACTTGAAACATTACTAGATATCGGAGAAAAAAAATGGCAACTCAAGAAACTCGTCCTTCTACAGATTTACCACCTGTTGCAGCAGAATACAACGGCATAGATCGCAATGCATTTTTGTTTGGCTTCACTCCTCAAGCCGAAATCTGGAATGGTCGCTTGGCAGCAATTGGTTTTCTAGCCTATTTATTGTGGGATTTAGCTGGTTATAGCGTTTTGCGTGACGTTTTACGCATAGTTGGCTACTAGAACTTAAACACCTAAAAAACTACTAGATATTGGAGAAAAAAAATGGCAACTCAAGGAACTCGTCCATCTACAGATTTACCACCTGTTGCAGCAGAATACAATGGGCGCGATCGCAATGAATTTCTGTTTGGCTGGACACCTCAAGCCGAAATTTGGAATGGTCGCTTGGCAGCAATTGGATTCCTTGCATATTTACTTTGGGATTTAGCTGGTTATAGCGTCTTACGCGATGTCCTACACCTAATTGGATATTAGGAATAGCTCAGAATTGATAAGTATTTGAGTATAAATAAATACATTACTCAAAACCCCGGCTTTTCACCAAAAGTCGGGGATTTATCTCCTGAGCATTTTATATTTAATTTAATATTAGCGAAAAAAGCCACCTAGTTATAGGTGACTTATCTATGATTACAATTGGATAAAAATTACTGAAAATCTTAACAGTGATTATTCATCAATACAACTGGGAATACCCAAAACAGCGCAGGGGAAATTAGAACCTAGTGCCTCAATCATCGGATGATTCACAGAGTTGCAACCGAGAAACAGAATATCGGCAGCTTCTGATTCAACAACTTTGTTAAGTTCTATAGAAATGCAGCCAAACCGTAAATGAGATTTGAAGCAACCCTGCCATTCTTCAGCCAGACTTCGGGCTTGCCAGAGAATTATATCTGCTTGTTGCAGGGGAGTTACCACTGTTTGCAATTGGGGTTGAGTTAATACCTGTGTGGCAGACTTTGATATTTGACTGATTTGACACTCCAATGCAGGCTGTTGTATTGGTAAGCTCAAGACATTTGGATACTGGCTTTTTGAATTGTCTTTTAGCACATAAACGGCTTGAACTGTGACTTCTGCATTAGTAGCTAAACGCGTTTGATGGGCAATCCAAAAGGCAATATCTAGTGCCGTATGACTGTTAGGAGATGCGTCATAGGCAACAATTAAATTAACTGCTTTTGCTTTTTGAGGTTTTTTAGAAAAAGGTTTTTTTGGTTCTGGCAACAGTACCATTTGTTCAATTAAGTCATCTCGGCCTGTGGCACTTTGCAGACGTGCTAACATTGGCTTAATTTGCACAGCTTTACTTCTCCCAATGAAATGAATTAACAATGAGAAGCAGGGCGATCAATTTGAGATTTTGGACTTCGGCTACGCTACTTCGACAAGGCTCAGTAGAAGTCAGTCGAACGATTTTGGATTGAGTGACGATAACCAAAATTTAAAATCTTAAATCAATCCCATTGAAGAAAAGACAGCCAAATATTTAAGACATTCAATATATGCGTGCCAGCAATGCCCGGCATGCGGACCTACCCCAAGTTGGTGCGTCCGCCATTGCATTTATTTTTGTCACTGATAAATCGCCTTTCTTTGACTTAATGTCATTCAAAGTATCGAATACAGTGTTGCCATTCCCAAGGAGAAGCTCATGACCGCACGCACCAACGTCCACCGCCTACAAGT
>NZ_JAIVFR010001150.1 GCF_020829685.1 Nostoc sp. CHAB 5715
CCTTGGATAGTATCTTGCAGCGCTGTTAAAATCGCTTGGGAGTCACTGACAAAACCGAAGCATTGTTTGACATTGTACAACGTCGCCAGCCAACAATATTCAGGAGAAGTGGTAGCGGTACAATCTTTAACTAACACGCAGTCATATCCTAAAAAGCTGGCATCACATAACGTAGCTAGTACACATTGATCGGCATTAACACCAGCAAAAAATAATGTTGTCTTTCCCAGATTCCGCAAGATACTATCCAAGGGTGTATCCCAAAACCCACTCATGCGGTATTTGTTCACACGAATATCTTCGGGAATCTGTTCTAGTTCGTCTACTACTGCTGCGGCCCAACTACCTGCCATAAGTACTCTAGCACCATTGCTTGGCAGTGGATCGCCCAATCCCACACCTCCCCCTGTGGGATTATAGACGTGACGCGAACCAGCACTAATATTGAGCAAGTCGGGACGATTTCCCCAATTTATCCAAATTACCGGAACACCAGCTTCACGCAGTTCTGGAAGTAAGTTGTTCAAAGGTTCAATAGGCTGACGCGCTGGAGTTACGTCTACGCCGATATGCGCTAACCAGCCATCAGGGTGACAGAAGTCGTTTTGCATATCAATGACGAGGATAGCAGCTTTTGCCAAGTCTAGGCGCAGGGTTTTAGTTTCTGTTGATAAAATAACAGGTTGTGGGGGCTTTTGAGGACGAGTGATATCTGCGATCGCATCATTCACTGCCCACGCATTTGGTGGAACTCCCAATGTCCGTAATGGTAAATTCATAAAATTGCAATACGCAACGCCATTTTCTATTTTGTAACTTGAAATTCAGTTCAAAATACAATTACTTAATCAAGGTTAAATATGCTAGATTTCACCATCCAGAATGTTTTGATTGCCACCGATGATGATTATGCAACGGTAGATGTACAGATTGTAGATGGTGCAATCGCTGCCATTGCTTCCAATCTACAAGCAATTGGCACTGTTATAGATGGCAAAAATAAGCTATTGCTACCTGGCTTTTTCAACGCCCACACCCACTCATCAGAGATGTGGCAGCGAGGAATCATGTCAGTTTTCCCTTTAGAATTATGGTTGGCGGAACTGTATGATTTTGCCCCCCTCGATCCCGAACAGGTTTATCTGAGCGCCTTGGGTACTGCGGTGGAAACCCTACTTTCCGGCGGTACGAGTGTAGTAGATCACCTGGTGTTAATTCCCGGACTTGAGTTAGAAACGATCGCCATTGCAACTCGTGCTTACAGAGAAGTGGGAATTCGCGCCTTTATCGCCCCTTTAATTCAAGATGAATCCCTCACCGCAGGTATCCCATCTGGGGAATCAGCCCAAACTCATGAACCTTATTTTCGCTCAACTGCGGCAACACTGGAAATTATTGAAGAAGCGGTGAGACAGTTTCATCGCCCGGATGAGGGTATAAATATTTTAGTTGCACCAACGGGGATTCAATTGTGTACTGATGCTTTATTTCAGGGGTGTAGTGAGTTAAGCTCACGCTATAATCTTTGTCGTCATTCTCATTTACTCGAAACCAGGGCACAGGAAAAACTCGCCCAAGAAAAGTATGGTTGTACTGCTGTGGAACATTTGAAAAGAATCGGATATTTGAGCGATCGCACAACTCTAGCTCATTGCGTCTGGTTAAATGATGCTGATATCGCCATTCTCGCCGAAACTCAATCTACAGTTGTTCATAATCCTTTAAGTAATTTGCGTTTAGGCAGTGGCATCGCCCCGATTTTAAAATATCGCCAAGCTGGAGTCAATGTAACTTTTGGTTGTGATGGTGCTTCGAGTAATGACTCTCAAGATTTGCTAGAAGCTATTAAAATTGGTTCTATTTTACATAATGTTACAGGCTCAGATTATCAACACTGGATTACGCCCAGACAAGCAGTAGAAATGGCATCCTTGGGAGGTGCAAAGGGATTGAATATAGCAGACAAACTCGGTTCTTTAACTGTCGGGAAACAAGCAGATTTGGTACTTTATGACCTCACCAATTTATCATTACTACCTCGTACAGATCCCATTGGCTTATTAGTCTTAGGTCGTCCTACCAATGTTGTTAATAGTGTTTGGGTAAATGGTAAGCAAATTGTTGCTAATCTGAGCCTGTAACATTATGTA
>NZ_JAIVFR010001151.1 GCF_020829685.1 Nostoc sp. CHAB 5715
AGCTAGAGCCACTGCAAAAGGTTTAAGCTTCTCCTTAGCGCAGATTTTCCAGCATCAGACTATCGACTCACTGGCACAAGAAATTACCTTTGTTGAACCCAGTGCCCTAGTAACTCGGAAAACAGAGCCATTTAGTCTGATTTCCCACGCAGAACGGCAAAAGCTACCCAAAGATGTAGAAGATGCCTATCCTTTGGCTAGGGTTCAGGCTGGGGTGATTTTTCACAGTCAGTCCATGCCTGATGAGCCAATGTACCATGATATTTTCCTTTACAATTTGCAAGTTCGTCTAGACATCCAATTGTTTCAAAAAGCTCTACAGCACGTTGTCGATCGCCATGCTATCCTGCGGACATCCTTTGATCTGACTAACTTTAGTGAACCTCTACAGTTAGTTCATCAACAAGTTAATGCTCCCTTTCACGTCGAGGACTTGCGCGGTTTCTCACCAGAGCAACAACAACAAGCACTTTCCACCTGGATAACATCTGAAAAACGACGAAATTTTGATTGGTCTTCCCCACCATTTATTCGCTTTTTCATTCACCGCCTTACAGAGCAGTCTTTTTATCTAACCTTTAGCTGTCACACTTCTATTCTTGACGGCTGGAGCAAAGCTTGTTTGCTGACAGAATTGCTGCATCATTATTATGCTCTGCTCAAGGGTAAAAGCGATGCCATTGAACCAGCCCCAACCATAGCTTATCGAGATTTTGTTGCTTTAGAGCGTTCAACATTGCGTAGCTTGCCGCCGCAGGCATCGCTAGACTCTCAAGATTTTTGGAGGCAAAAATTAGCCGATTGTGTAACCACGAGAATAGCTCGTTGGGTGGTGGCTCACCACAGCACAAATACCCCGGAAATTGGCTTTTTAGATGTCCCTATCTCCCCTGAACTTTCCGAGAAATTGCAAAAACTGGCTCGGTTAGCAGAAGTCCCACTCAAAAACGTCTTGTTAGCTGCACACGTCAGGGTGATGAGTTTGTTGAGTGGCGAGAGCGATGTCCTCACAGGGCTTGAGTCTAATGGTCGATTGGAAGAAGCTGACGGAGAAAAAACTTTAGGAATCCATTTGAACACGGTTCCCTTGCGTTTGCAGCTGATGGGTGGAACTTGGCTAGAGTTAGTGCAGCAGGTTTTTGCAGCTGAACGAGAGTTGTTACCCTTCAGGCGTTATCCTTACGCAGATTTACACCAACTTGTTGGTCGTCAGGCTCTCCAGCCTCTGGTTGAAACTGTTTTTAATTACACTAACTTTCATGTTTATGAGAGTCTGCAAAGTCTCAAAGATTTGGAAGTTTTAGGGGCGAGGGGTTTTGGTGAAACTCATTTTACCTTGCGGTCTGAGTTTAATCTCAATCATGCCTCAGATTGCATCCAACTCGATTTAGAGTGCGACTTGACACAGATAAGTCATGCCCAGTTAGAGACTATTGGCAGTCATTTTAGAGAAACACTAACAGTAATGTCTGCACAGCCGTTGGCACGTTACGAGTCTCAATGTCTTTTGGGCGATCGCCAACGGCAAATGTTACTCGTAGAATGGAATAACACCGCCACCAAATATCCCCAAGACTGCTGTATCCATCAACACTTTGAGGCTATGGTAGCAAAAAATCCTAATGCGATCGCGATCGCCTTTGCAGGTGAACAACTAAGTTACCAACAGCTAAATCATCGAGCTAATGCCCTGGCTCATTACTTGCAGCGTTTAGGGGTAACTTCCGATGTGCCGGTGGCTCTCTGTGTCGAGCGTTCCTTGGAGATGATAGTGGGAATTTTGGGAATTCTGAAGGCAGGAGGAGCCTACGTACCTTTAGACCCAACATATCCCCAAGAAAATCTCGCTTTTATACTGAAAGATGCTCAAGTGCAAGTCCTGCTGACTCAAGCACGGCTAATAGCAGACTTACCTACCCACACAGCCCAAGTTGTCTGCCTAGACTCAGACTGGCAGATCATAGCGCGGGAGAGTCCAGAAAACCCCAGCAGTACAAGCACATTAGAAAACCTCGCCTACATTATTTACACATCAGGCTCCACAGGTCAACCCAAGGGAGTAATCGTTACCCAGCAAAACTTAGTCCATTCCACCTTTGCACGGATTACTTATTACCCAGAACCCGTTAGCAGTTTCTTATTAATTCC
>NZ_JAIVFR010001152.1 GCF_020829685.1 Nostoc sp. CHAB 5715
TTGCATCCAAAGACAACCCCCTGAAAGAAGCGCGATCGCGCCCTCTGAATTGTGGCTTCTACTTACTTACTTCAGTTCTCTATCATACCTTCATTTGGTGACTTTCTTAAACACCTACCCTTGAAAGAGGGGGAGCAGGGGGAGAAGAACTATTGATTATTGACCAATGCCCCATGCCCAATGCCCAATGCCCAATGCCCAATGCCCAATGCCCAATGCCCCATGCCCAATGCCCAATGCCCAAAAATAAATAAGGGCGTACAAATGTACGCCCTAAAAAATAAATAATCTAAATAACAAGGATTTAAGCAGACAGCTTATTCAGTGTCAGCTGCTGCTGCTCCTTCTTCTTCTTCACTCTTTGGTGGTCTTTGTTGGAACCTTCTCTGCATTCTTCCTGTAGTAGTCCGTTTACGAAACTTTCTGGCATACGCCTGGTTCCGTAGCGCCTTTTCTTTTTTCGGGTTACGGCGCTTGGCCATGTTCACCTCATTAATAAACAACAAAAAAGTAGCAACTAGGCATCACGTAGGCAATATCAGTTACCAATGTTATTGATATACTTGTAGCCTAGTGCAGCAATAAATACGCTTTAAACAGTGTACTAGTCTATCGCATTCAACCTTGCTCTGTCAAGAAGAATTTAGAATTATCCCCACCAGCTAGACGAAAAATACCTTTTATTTAATTCCAATTCGTTAAATAGATGTAAATTAGCTAACTAGTTGTTGTTCTTGGAACAAACTAATCAATATTATCAAGAATTAGGTGACGGTCTCAAACCCTGCTTAATTGTCTCTTCTAAATTTGGGATTCAAACTTATCATTTAGATTATTTTTTTGAATGTGTGCTGAAAAACTATTAGTGATAGCTAGTTTGGGCAAGGTTAATGTTAGTTTTAAACTGAAAAACTTTCTGATTTAGCAAACTTTATGTATATATGAATACAGTGCTTCTCTTGAAACTTGATGTTAGAATCAATAATATTCTACGTAAATCGTGAGAATAAAATCTCAAACCGCAAACATTTGTGTATAAAACAAAACTCAAGAAAAATTTAATTAGTTGAGTTTATGTAAGTGGTAGAGAGCTATAGAATACAATACAAAAATTTTGAAGATTGAACGTTATTGCTTTTTTTCCGGCAGCTGTCCAGTCCACACGTAGCTTATGGCGTATTGGACAAACAGTATTGGGTATTATATTTCGTCATCCCATTACTGGCACTAGTATTATCCCAATTTTACCCGATGGTCGCATAGTACTGATCCGGCGGCGTGATGATGGTCTTTGGGCATTGCCTGGAGGCATGGTGGATTGGGGAGAAGATATTCCCAACACAGTCCGCCGAGAATTGATCGAGGAAACCGGGCTAGAATTGGTGAAAATTAATCGTTTGGTAGGAGTTTACTCCGCACCAGACCGCGATCCCAGAATCCATTCAATTTGTGTTGTGGTTGAAGCTGAGGTACATGGGACAATGAAAATTCAGGATACTTTGGAAGTCATGGAAATTCAAGCTTTCTCTCCCAATTTGTTACCTTCAGGACAGATGTCTCACGACCATACCCGGCAGTTGCAAGACTACTTGAATGGCTTGACAACACTGGCATAACAATATTTAGTCATTTGTCATTTGTCATTTGTCATTTACCGCCAAAGTATATGATCTAAGCAAGCTTCTCTAGGAGACGCTATGTTTCGACTCTGCTCAACATAAATTCGCGTTTGGCTCATACTTCTGTGTTTGTAATTTGTCCAAAACTAATTACTAATGACCAATGACTAATGACCAATGACTATTTATTATGGTGCTAAAAGTTAACTACTAAATTAAAATGAATATACTATTCCGTAACTCCCGGATAAAGCTCTCTCAAGGGCTGATATTTTGGCGTGAAGTCGGTGAAAAAACTCCTATAATTTTTTTACATGGTGCTTGGAATGAGAGCAGTCAATGGTTATCTGTGATGGAGTCCCTTGCACAAGATTTCCATTGCTTTGCACTTGATTTGTTAGGGTTTGGTGAATCAGAAAATCCTAATATTCACCATTCAATAGATTTACAAGTAGAGTGTTTGGCTGAGTTTATGCAAGCTGTCAAGCTAGAAAAAGTCTATTTAGTAGGGAGTTACGGAATAGTATA
>NZ_JAIVFR010001153.1 GCF_020829685.1 Nostoc sp. CHAB 5715
TATCTGCAAAGGCGCGACCTTCACCAATGGCGACGGGAGTTAAATTGATTCGGTCTGTGACATCGCCAACGGCAAAGATATTGGGTTGATTAGTTTGACTATATTCATTGACTGCGATCGCATTTGTCTAAAGAACTGCAAAACTGTAGACTCTTCCTCGGTTTGTCGTCAGATATTGCTCTTTGTTGAGGATGTGCGATCGCTTCACAAAATAATTTCTGCTTAAGTAGATAGCGATCGCAATTAGACAAATTGTATAATTTGACAATTGATTAGACAACCTGTAATGGTCGTTTAGGAAGCATTCTGGGTTCTGGTAGTGGCTTTCCCTCTTCTTAAAGCATCTCAACAAACGCCTCAATTACTTCTTACCCATTTTTAGCGGCTTCTTCGTAGGTTTTGCCATGTGTATGAAACTCCTACCAGACGAACTCAGGTAAATGCACTAGGAAGAGTTGATCGTCCTCTGACTATTGAATCACCATGCTGTAGTGATAGCTCATCTATTATTCACCTTCCTCGCTTTCAAAGTATTGCAACCTTTTGAGTACCCGTTGAATGTTATTCTCCAAATATCTTTATCACTTTTGCGAGAGAATAATCTAGATGCTTACAGCATAAGAATTTTACCAAAAACCTTAATTTCAGCCATTCTTTTAGAAAATAAACGTTCAAACTCCCGCTCCATCTAAAGTTGAAAAATTGGCTTGTATTTTTATTCTTACAGAGTAATTACAAAGCGGCTATTTGGCTCTTAAAGATTTATCATTTCCAGCTTGTTATTAAGTTTAGTAAACGCTTGCTCTTCTAGTTTAGTCATTACCCAATTCCAGAAAAAACTAACACCCGTCTACATCCTAGACACAGACAACATAACTTTTACTTCAGCCCAATACCTGTGAGGGAAATTAATTTAAATTCGGAAACCCAAATATTGTAAAGTTTGATTTTGGAGTAATTTAACCTTCAATTTATCGGTTATATATATAGAAAGAAAGATAAAAAGCAACAAAGATACCAAATACAAAAAATATTTGGTATCTTTGGAGCTTGGTATTTTCTTGTCTTTGTTTTTCAGGAGAATAACATGAGTAAAATCCACATGAACTTTAAACAATTTGGTGTATTACTGTCTATATCGACAATTCTTGGAATGAACGTTGTTGCGAGCAAGGCTTTGGCTCAAGAAACGCCTAGTATTATTTTTGGAAAGGCAATAGCAGTGGGTGGATGTATTGTTGAAGATCAGCTTCCTGGAGCTGACGGTAGAACTTTAGCGATCATCTTGGATGAGACCACCATGACTGCAAAGGAAGGTGAACGTAAAAGGTGTATTTTACGTATTAATGCTACTATTCCCAGTGGTTACCGCGCTCAAAAGTTACAGGTACTGTACCAAGGAAGTACTGATGTTAATTCAGGAAGTAAAGGTACAAGTTTAAGCCGAAGCTTTAACTTTGCTGGTGGTGCTCTTGGTGTCTTTACGACTGTCCCTAAATCTACCTCGTTTACATCTAGCGAGCTTCTTTTTCAGCAGAACGATGAAATTGATTTTACATCTAATTCATGTGGTGGAGAAGGACAATTCGGTATTAATCTGATTGCACAATCCTCACCAGGAAGTTCTATTATTGTTGATTCATCCGAACTCAATGCTGGGGCTGGGAATGTGATATGTTATTTCCCGATAGTTCGTTGCTAATTTGCTTATTTTTGTGAGATTAAAGAAGAGAATGATAATATTAGTAGAAAACTTTGTTGTTTGACTAATCTTTAATCCCACACACCGCAGGTTGAAAGCTCCAGTAATGATATTGTTGAGAAAATGATCTTGCACAAAAAATAATTAGCACTGCTAATTATTCACTTTCTCGAATCAGCTTGTTTTAGATATTGTTTAACAACCTGCGGTATTTATTACAGCAGTTTTCATGTATTTGAACCACATCTGTTGTAAGGGCACAGCAATGCTCATTGGTGTCAACTTAACGTAAAAATCATGTCCCGCAAGGAACTTCAGTTCCTTGCTAATAGCAAAAGTCATCTGAAGATGACTAAATATACCCAAAATCTTTAGTCTACTGAAGTAGACTAAAGCTTGTAGCCTTGAACTTCAGTTCAGGGCGGGTGAGGAAGCCAACAGTT
>NZ_JAIVFR010001154.1 GCF_020829685.1 Nostoc sp. CHAB 5715
ATCAAGAATTCCCCACCAGGAATTGCAACCATTTCTAGAAGTACACCATTACCCAAACTTTCTCGGAAAAACTCGGTTCAGGTATAGTTTTGATTTTGGCATAAATAGCTGTTTTAGTTGTGCCTCCTTCAAGAGCCTTAATACTTATCTGGCCAACGTCTGGATTAAAACCAGTTAGTTCAAACGTGTATTTATTGCCTTCAAAGGTAAAAGTGGGATTATTCAAGTTTTCGTCTATAAATACAAAGTCTGCATTCTCTTCTTGAGAATTTGTTGCGCTATTAGGTGTATTTACTAGATGCAACTTCAAGTCAAAAACTTGACTGATTCCAACGGGAGCGCTAAAGGATACATTGAGATTTAAAGGTACATTTTCAACGCTTGTACCTTTAACTACCGTTCCATTAAAGTAAGTTAAATCAGCTATTTTGAATACAGAGTTAATGTCAGTTGAAAACGAATTTCCAGTCAAGGTAAGTTTATTTGAGCCTGTTATCGTACACCCAGTAGGATTTGGACTTGGTAGACACACATTAGCATCACCCCAAGTAAATGTGTTGTTTCCCACACCTGTGTATATGGGATTGGGATTGATATTGGTGCTTCCTGGAGTAGGTTCTTCCCATGTACCAGTAGAGATACCAGAAAAAGTTAGAGCATCTGCTTGGTCAGAGAAACCAAGTGCTATGGTCGCACCCACAAAAAAACTAGATATAGCAGTCGCAAAAACCAAACTTAGTTTCATAACTTAAGTATCCAAATCTCATTTTGGAGCTTTTTTAAACTATATCTCCAGTTTAATTAGGAAATTTACGTAAAATACGCCAATATTTTACTGGATTTATACATTAGTAAATACTATCAAAAACTTTATTAATTAAGTTAAGGTTATGAGTTGTCAAAAAATATTTTACCAATTTGTAATTAGTAAAACAGTAATTGCGATCGTTACCTTACTTGGTTCTTTGATGAATTGTCAAGTCAATAGAAAGTTTTTACACTCGCCGCGCTATTGAGACGAATGTGATTTCTTGGTCGAATTCAAGGATAACCAACCACAAGGGATAAAAAAGCGTATAATTCCAACCGAATCTTGACAATTTGAACAAGAGGTAAGGCAGCTCTTCGCAGGGAAGCTAGCGCAACAGGTAGGGTGGTCACTGAGTCTACGGTGAGCATCTCGGCTCCGCTCGATAGAACCGCAGTCGAACTGCGTAGCCGAAGTGTCGAATCCCAATTCTTGTCTATCCCCCTTGCTAAGAACTCCCCTGCCTCTTTTTCAAGGGTTTTTGGTATATGCTTTATAGCTCAATATGCTTGGGTTAAGCTCCAAATCCAATGCAAGAGACGTTGCAATTGCTAGTCTCTACATACCTAAAATCAATACCAAAAATCCTTAACCCAAGCGTATTGCTTTATAGCTTTGACAAAATCTCTGGCAACAACTGACTAGGAACTTTAGATAAAGCCAGATTTTGTCCCTGTATGCCTAATTCATTATGAAAAGCACGAATAGTTTTCACTATATAATTAAAGGTTGTTTGATAAGCCTCTGGCTGTTTGCTTAATCCGTTTAAGGCTTGCAAATGGTTGTCTAATGCTACTTCTAGGTGTTGAGAACGTGTTGCTTTGTCGCCATTAAACGACTTATCTATTACTAGCTGATAATGTGCCAGTCCCAGGTTATTATAAGAGGCAAGCAAATCAAAACTTAAAAGAGTACCGCTAAGTGAGTGAGCCAAAGCTATGGCCTCTTCATAAGCGCTGATACATAGTTGCAGATACTTTTGCCGTGCCTCTTTAGTTGTTTGAGATAGGTTTGCTAAATGCCAGTAGGCAGTACCGAGATTATTTTGTGTAGCAGCGCAGGCGCTGGGAACATTAGCTGGAGTGCGATACTTGAGAGCTTCAATGTAGACATCTATAGCTAGCTGGAGATTTTCGGCAGGTTGTTCGTATTGTGCTAGATTCCAACAGGCGGTGCCGATGTTGTTTTGAATCATGCCATACTTGAGCGGTTCCTGTTCGGGGTTGTAGTGTACAAGTGCTTCATTGTAAGCTGCGATCGCTTTCTTTAAATTTGCAGCATAACTTAATATATAGCGTTATTCGTGCTATGCGATCGCCCCTCACCAC
>NZ_JAIVFR010001155.1 GCF_020829685.1 Nostoc sp. CHAB 5715
TAGGAAGTTCCTGGGACGATTGACATGCCCGTTGTTGAGTTTTAGTGAAATGTATTTCCACATTGCTAGTTAAAGGTGGGCTAAGTAACGTCTCATCTATCTCCGATGGGGGAAGCTGATTTTGAGGCAAGACATAGGCGTGCTTTTGTGCGTCGTATGCCAAAATTTCTCCTGTCTCAATTTGATAAATCCAGGCATAAATATTGAGTTGCCCTTGGTAAAGCTTAGAGTGAATCACCGGATAAGTCCGTAAATTTTCGATTTGGGTAAGTACATTCTCAGCAATAATTATTTCTAAGAGTTCTTCCCCTTCGTAGTGGCTATAATTGTCTTTTACCAGTCGTCGGGTTGCCTCTGCATACTTGAGCCAGTCATGTACAAGCGGCATTTCTACCCGCAGGCTGTCTAACTTCATTAACCCTTTCATAGCACCACAATGTGAGTGACCACAGACAATAATTTGTTGAATATCTAATGCTTGAATAGCATATTCAATTGTTGCCCCTTCACCGCCATTAGTCGCACCAAATGGTGGAATAATATTACCTGCATTGCGGATAACAAATAATTCGCCTAACCCGGCTTGTGTAATTAGGTTTGGATCGATACGCGAATCTGAACAAGTAATAAATAGTACTCTGGGCTTTTGACCATGAGAAAGTTGTTCAAACAGTTCTTCATTGGCGGAAAAATAACTACTTTTAAATTCGCGCAAACCTTTAATCAATTTTTTCATAGGAGTACCTAAATCAACAAGTAATACTTGAAACTTGTGGTAAAAATTCAGTTCTCAAATTCAGTCAGTAGGGACGGGTTAATAATATCTATAAATAGATTGACTTAATTGATGGGCTTTTGTCATTGCACTATCGGCTTAGTCAAAGGGTGAAATTTATTATTGTATTGTTTAAGCAGTCTTGCAAAACTACCCTCTCTGGTCGCAGTTTTAATGGGAAATCAATCTGCAATTAGTAATAATTTTGGTATTTTTCTTCTTCCATTTATCTCCCTATCTGCACAAGCAATCCCCTACTGCGAAAATTTTGCCAACAGCTTTTTAACAGTTATCGGTTATCAGTTACTAGTTTCAATGGAAAGCACAAGAGCAAGGACTCGAAAAATAGGGTTTTGTCTTAAAATCTCAGCCATCTTGAGCCTTTCCAGTGTTCCAGTCTGCAATACAGACTTAAGGCGATCGCTCTTAAACCAATGGTGTCTACCTCGTGTTCACGAGGGCCAAAAAACTTAAGCTATTGAAAAATAAAAACGAAAAATCAAGTTTTTCAAGCATATTTCATTAAAAAAGCAGGCATTTTTAGAATAGTGGGATCAGTTCATATTAAAGCTTTACAAAAAAATCTTTGTACAGCTTGTGCATCATGTTTAGAAAATTAGCAAGAGCGCAATCATGCCTTAAATTTAATGTAATGTACAATCGCTTCTGCTGTAGGGATATTGGTTGCAACTAAAACTTCGTTGATGTTACATACCCTCAACAGTGCTTCTTCATTTGCCTGACTAGATTGAGCCATCATAAAATCTTTCAATAAAATCACTGCCACTATATCTCCTGAGGCAACCATAGAAGCAATAGTTTGATATCCTCCAGATGTTGTAGCAGGAATTTGCAAACTGATAGATATATCTAGTTCCTGGGTTAATATTTGACTAATAAAGGGTGGTGCAAGCGTTAAACACTGTGAGAAAAACTCTTGATGTTGAGCAACAAATTTTGCCAAATCCGATTTTTTACTTTCGTGAGCGATGAGCGCTACGTATTTTGTGGAAATAATTAAGGAAACTTTAAGAGTTTCATTTACGGGTGTTTCTAAAGATGGTAAATTAAGAGATTTAACATCACTTGTTTGTGCGATCGCTTCTGTTTTAGATTCTTCAGCAGCTTCTTGAGCGCTTACTGCAACATCTTCCACTGGTGTAATTGCTAAGTCAATGGTTGATGTATCAGTAACTTGAGATACAGCTTCTTTTTCTGTAGTTAAGGCATTATTTGAGTTAGCCATTAATGGTCAATTTTTTGACTTCCCTAAGCTCAACGAGTACGGTAATTTCTCACAAATGATTTAGGATTGCTATATATGAAGCTTTTTATTTATATTGGCATACCTAACTAAATA
>NZ_JAIVFR010001156.1 GCF_020829685.1 Nostoc sp. CHAB 5715
GAAACCATGCTTACGATGTATGACTTACCCAGTGAATTAATTGGGGACTCAGGTTTGCCAGATGAATTTCACTGCATTCAGGCGGATTTGCTCAGTGAGACTTGTCAGCCTCTGACTTATCCATCTGAGGAAATTTTACTTGCTAGAGATTTGAATCTTTACTACGACCCCCGCCATACTCTGTGGTATAAGCGTCCTGATTGGTATATGGTTTTAGGAGTACCTAACGCTAGCGAGCAGCAAGACCTACGCTTAAGTTACGTCATTTGGCAAGAGGGGGTTGTTCCATTTTTAGTAGTTGAATTACTTTCACCAGGTACAGAACAAGAAGACTTAGGAAAAACACTGCGGGAAGTCAACCGACCCCCAACAAAGTGGGAAGTATATGAACGCATTTTGCGGGTTCCCTACTATGTTGTTTATGATCGCTATGAAAATCGTTTGCGTGCTTTTCAACTCATAGGCACTCGCTACGAGGCAATATCTTTACCAGAAAACCGCTTATGGTTGGAAGAGTTAGAACTAGGATTGGGTCTTTGGCAAGGTTCTTATCAGCAGACAACAGGTTTGTGGTTGCGTTGGTATAATGCTACGGGCTGGGTATCAACGCGAGGAGAAAAAGCTGAACAAGAGCGCCAACGGGCTGAACAAGAGCGCCAACGGGCTGAACAAGAACATCAACGGGCTGAACAAGAATATCAACGTGCAGAGCGATTGGCAGAGTATTTGCGATCGCAGGGAGTTGATCCAAATAATCTACCGTAGTAAGTTGTAACAGATGTGATGGTAATTTTTGATGTGTCGCTTGGGGGCTGGGATGAGTATTTGCTCACTGGGAGTTGATGCAGATAATTTGACTTAGTTAATAGAGTAGCGCTTGATCATCCAATAAGTAGACATCCTGAAAAAGATTGTATTTGACTTATAATCATTTGTATGATAATTTAAGCCTGCTGTTTTGTGGTAGAGAGTTCTAGGAACCAATTGATAAATTAACTAGTTTTGCCGGGGTAGTGTGTGGTTAAGAGTATAAAAATGGTGATTAGTAACTTAATATGTTTAACAGTGCAAAGTTTGTACAATAAAGTTTTTCATTGTTAAGGTAATGTGGCAAAGTCCGCTTCAATAGTATAAAATTCGCGAATAACTTGCCTGTGGTGTATGGTAGTTTTTAAACATGATAATTTCGCTCAAAGGTAATTCAACTTGGTTGCAAGTGCGCCGCTATTGGGAATTGTTGCATGTCTTGGTATCGCGTAACCTGAAAGTACGTTATCGAGGTTCACTTCTGGGAGTTTATTGGTCACTGTTAAACCCGTTGATTATGACGGGTTTATACGCTGCAATTTTTGGAAAAGCCTTTGCGTTGTATTACGAAAACTCAATATTTAACTATGCTTTGGCAGCTTTTACTGGGCTAGTGGTAATCAATTTCTTCTCAGCTTCAACCTCTCAGGCATTGAGTAGCGTAGTAGGTAATGGCTCACTTTTGAATAAAATTAGTTTACCAGTCAGCATTTTTCCGGTATCAATGATTGCAGCGAATGTATTTCAGTTTGCCGTCGGCGTGTTGCCATTGTTGACAGTAATTACTTTTGTCAATTCTAAAAATTTAGTAAATGTGCTAGCGTTACTGCTTCCATTTCTGGCGTTAGTCTTGGTTTGTACAGGAGTTGGGTTTTTGGTCAGTGCTTTATACGTATTTTTTAGAGATTTACCTTATTTTTACGAGTTAGTTGTATTTGTACTTTGGCTCAGTAGTCCTGTTTTTTATCCAGCAGCTATTGTTTCCCCACAGGTAAAACCGTTTTTAGCCTTAAATCCGTTATCCCCAATTATTGAAAGTTTACGTCAGATTACATTATCAGGAGCGCCACCAAATTTAGGTTTAATTTGGGGTGCATTACTCAGTGGCATAATTATTTTGTCTTTGGGATGGACTTGTTTTCACTTGTGGCGACATCAATTTATGGATTTGCTGTAGATGGAAGTAATTCGTCTAGATCAAGTTTCGCTGTGGCGACGGACTCAAGAAGAGTTTTCTTACGACCTCAAGAAAACGCTTCTATCTATTGTAGAAGGTAAGTATCGCCAGCCAGCAAAAAAATTGGTGATAGATCAAATTAATTTAGT
>NZ_JAIVFR010001157.1 GCF_020829685.1 Nostoc sp. CHAB 5715
TCCTTACCAAGTTTGCTTGAAAGATATTCAGGATGTTTATCAATGGCGATTATTTCTGGTTTATGCTCAAATAAATTTAAGTATAAATTTAAAGTTTCTTGGTAAGCATTGAAAGCCGCAGCATTTTCTATATCTCCCAGATGTTGAGAGAGAATTGCTTCTCCTTCACGCAATAAGCAAAAGGTATTTTTTAACTCACTACCCATTGCTAAAATTTGCGGTACATTGTCAAATCCTGATGGTAAACTAATTGGTGCTGGTGCATATCCTCTGGCACGGCGAACTATTTGGACTTTATCGCCGATAACACGCACAACAGAATCATCTACCCGATTAATAATCTCTCGATTGTGAAAAAGAAAATAATCAGCGATTGTGTTTAATCTTTCTCTTGTTTCGTCATTATCAATACATTGTGGTTCATCAGCAATATTACCACTTGTTAAAACAATTGGGCGATTCATCCGCCGCAAAATTAAATGGTGTAAAGGCGTATAAGCTAGCATGAAACCAAGGGTATTTTGCCCTGATGCTATCGATGGTGCTACTACTTTTTTACCTGTGGCTTGTAGTAAAACAATTGGTGCAGCAGAACTTGTCAATAATTCTTTTTCTTTGGCGTTGACACTGCAATATTCTTCAATTACCTCAATATCTCGCGCCATTAAAGCAAAAGGTTTATGATAGCGCTTTTTGCGCTGACGCAGTTTTTGTACAACGGTTTCCTGAGTTGCATCGCAAGCTAGATGAATACCACCTAAGCCCTTAATTGCTATAATCTCACCCTTTTGCAACAAGGTACAAACGGCATCAACATCATCCAGCATGGAGAACATGGAAGTAGTAACCGATTTACCATCGGCGCGTTCTAACCAAGCTGAAGGGCCGCAAGCATGACAAGCGACAGGTTGGGCGTGAAAACGGCGGTTTTCGACATCGTGGTATTCCTTTGCACATTCTGAACATATCGCAAACGCAGACATACTGGTATTGCATCTGTCGTAAGGAATCGCACGAATAATACTCAAGCGGGGGCCGCAATGAGTGCAGTTAGTAAAGGGATAGCGATAAAAGCGGCTAAAGGGGTCGAATATTTCTTGTTGACATTGTGGACAAGTGGCTGCATCAGGGGTAATTTCTGTTTTAATAGCATTACTGACACTAGTAGAAATCACAAAATTATCAAATTTCAATTCACCTTCATAAATAATTCTTCTTAGTTGATTAATTTTTGCTAACGGTGGACATTCTGTTTGCAATCTGGCAACAAATTCTGTTATTGCTTCTTCACTACCAGATACCCTAATTAAAACACCTTGACCATCATTACAAACATCTCCACGCAAACCGCAGGCTTTAGCGAGACGATATACAGTAGGGCGAAATCCTACTCCTTGAACAGTACCACAAACTCTAATTTCTTCAGCCGCCATATAAATATGACTTTAAAAAATTACGAATTACAAATTACAAATTATTAAACTGCCACAGCAAAATTCGGTTATTTCCAGAATCAGCTATTATCGCCGTATTGCCACAAATTTTTATTCCGTAACACCAATTTAAGCTATATCGTTTTGGCAGTCCGAAATTACGATTTTCACCTTTACTTTGGAAATTTATTTGTCCTGCCAACCCATCTGCCATTACACCTTGCAGTGATAAAATTGATTCTGGTTTTCTCCATCCTAACAAACGGGAATTAGCAGTATCTGCAACTAATAACCAATCCCCAGCCACTCCCACACCGTAGGGCATACTCAAACTACTAGCACTAGGATAATAAACTCCTTGATTCATTTCCACAAAATCAAAGCTTTTTTGTCCTAAAACTACTGCACAAGGAGTATTATTTTTTGTGGGTATTCCCTGCCAAATCATTACCCGGTGATTACCTGCATCGCTGACAACCAGATTTTCTCCCCAAAAGGTGATATCGTGACACCAACGCATACTCGTTGCGGTTGGAGAAGCACCGCCGTTCTCATTGCGAGATATCATATCTGGTTGCCCCAAAACTACATCAGCAGGTTGACCATTTTCTGTTGGTAACTGATGCCAAATTAATACTCTTCGATTACCAGTGTCAGCAATAAATAGCCGTTTTTGATGATAGAAAACACCATAGG
>NZ_JAIVFR010001158.1 GCF_020829685.1 Nostoc sp. CHAB 5715
TGTGACTTGACTATAGTACGGTTTTGAGCTATATCAATTAAGGCGTGACCTGTGTACAAGTCGCCAAAGTTATCTTGCATTATCTGCCAACGTGCGATCGCTTCAGAGGTATCTGGTGGTTTGCCGTAAATTTCACCATTCATGGACAAAACCGAATCACAACCCATAATCAAAGCCGATTCAAACTGTGGGGCTACAGTTTCTGCCTTGTATTGGGCAAGAGTTTTGACTAATTCTGCTGGTTCACTTAATTCAATTTGCGACTCATCAAAATCACTTGGTTTAACTATCGGTTCAATACCAACAGTTTGCAGCAAGCGGCGTCGGGCTGGGGAAGCTGAGGCAAGTACAAAAGGTGGAATTTTCATGATATTTCTGACAAACTTCGTAATTGGGAATAGGGCATAGGGCATTAAAAAGAGGCAGAGGGGCGGGGAGCAGGGGGCAGAGGGGAAAATTCTTCTCCCTTGCTCCCTGCTCCCTGCTCCCCTGCTTCTTCCCCATTCCCCACTCCCCACTCCCCAATTAATAAACAGAAAAAGAATTTACAACCTCATCAATCATTCGTTTAACTTTCTGCCAGCGTTTTTCAGGAATTGAGGCGTTGAGGGTAAAAAGTTTACCACGGCTAACAGCAACGCTGGCGATGTTGTGTCGTTGTTGTTGATTGGCGAGTTTAACCTCATACTCTAAAAGATAGTATGTTTTACCGTCTACTTCTCGCTGTGCGGCATTGACTAATTCAGCTGAACGACCAGAGTCAGGAGGCGCAAGAGCTGCCTTTCCTAACTTATATCCCACTTCTGTTGGGGTTCCTAATTCTGCCAAAGTTTTACCTTCTGGAACTGGGCTAATCACAACAGAAACATTTTCAGACACCTCAATCAAATCGTGGAAAACTACATCTGGGCCGTTAGCAACTTTAACTTGCAGCCAGCCGTTAGGATATAAAAACTGATAGCCATCATTAGTGTCTACAAAGCTTTTGAGTCCACCCGCAGCCGCTACACCAGAATTACTCAGGCTGAAGCTCAACACTAATAGCAAAATTAATATAATTCGTTTCCACATTTTTACAGATTCCTTTAGGCTGGAGACAACACCAGGCTTGTATCATTCTCATTATTATTCTCCCACCAAGCGGGATGCTTCGGATGACGCATTATATCGGGAGGGATAAATGCTCAAATGGAGCCAGGAGGAGCAAATCATCTTTTTTAGGACTTACGCACGCTCTACGAATTCTTGGCGTTCTTGGCGTCTTGGCGGTTCGATAAATTAAGCCTTTCGGCGATTTTTGCGTAAGTCCTGTTTTTATTTGAAGAGAAGATGATTTGGAGCTACTGAACTCTTGTAAAGTTGCAACCCTACCCGCCTCGGAATGAATTCCCAGGATTATTAAGAAAGGCAGATAGCGTAGCGGTAGCGTTGCAACCCTACCCGCCTCGGAATAAATTCCAAGGCTAATAGCTCAAGTCAGCTCAAGCTGACTGGAAGATTTTTAACGATTTCGGGGAATACTAGACACAGTAAATTCCATCAAAAACACCACGTATATGGCTCTGTGGCGACTTTACTATCATCTTGTTTGGGCGACAAAAGAGCGACAGCCATTAATTACCCCCGAACGCGAAACCCAACTTTATAGTTACATCATTGGCAAAGCCAATGCACTTGGTAGCATTGTCCATGCTGTGGGCGGAATAGAAAACCACATCCATTTAGTGGCTTCTATACCACCGAGATTTTCTATCTCTGATTTTGTCCAAAATATCAAAGGCAGTAGCGCTCATCATCTCAATCATCTCTCGCCCTCGCAAGATTTGTTTGGCTGGCAACGCGGATATGGCGTTTTTTCAATGGGAAGCAAACAACTTGAGCAAGCTGTTGTGTATGTAGAGAATCAAAAAGCGCATCATTCCAATGGAACTACAATTTCGTCTTTAGAACGGCATAATCATGAAGATGATGGGCCAAAACTCACGCAGCTAAACCAATGAATTCCCTTAATCTTCACCTTCATTAAACCATAGTCAGCTTAAGCTGACTTGAGCTATGAGCCTCAGAATTCATTCTGAGGCGGACTTGTTGTCAAGCCAATATTCCACAATTATTCAAATAC
>NZ_JAIVFR010000115.1 GCF_020829685.1 Nostoc sp. CHAB 5715
GGGTATTTTTACCTCCACCTGATGCAACATCTCAGATGATCTTTTTTGCTGAGGTACAATTCCAAAAGGATGAGTTACTGTACCATCGGTTTTTCTCAGAATCCATGCTGTATATGTATCGTAACCCATCGCTTTACGATGACTGGTACGGAGTAATTATTTTACAGTCTCGCAGCTTGGAACCGGAAAACACTACTATTCACAGATCGCTACTGAACAGTTCTCAAGTACAACGGATTTATTTGGATGAGTTAGGTAGTCCTGATGAGCAAAAAGTAGGTATCAGTTTGATGCAGTTGACTATTGCCTCAGATACTCAAATGGTGCAAGAAGCGAAACGTTTAATTGAGCGGGTGCAACAAGAACAGATAACTGTTTTAGCCAAGGAGGAGATAATAGATGTAATCACAACGATCGCAGTTTATAAATTTGCCAACTTAAGTCGTGAAGAGGTAGAGGCAATGTTAGGAGTTAAGTTAGAAGAAACTAGGGTTTATCAAGAAGCCAAACAAGAGGGACTAGAACAAGGACTACAGCGAGGATTACAACAAGGACGAGAACAAGGATTACAACAAGGACTAGAACAAGGACGAGAACAAGGATTACAACAAGGATTACAACAAGGACGAGAACAAGCAAAACTTGAAGTTGTCCCTCAGTTCTTAGCTCTTGGTATGTCGATGGAAGAGGTTGCCAAATTACTTAATTTAACCATCGAACAAGTAAGACTTGCAAATGAGCAAGAATCTTCAACATAAACTTAGTAACTGCTGCAATTTTCATAGCGATGCCTAGTTTGGGCTACGTCTACGCCCTTTCATATAAAAGCGTAGCCCAACGTAGATATCGCGCCAAATAAAAAAGCCAGTGCTGAAGAGAATCAGTGCTACAAAACCAAAGATTCTCTAAATTTGTAATTTTATGATACAACATTACAGTTTTTAGCCAGCTATAAAACAAACAACAGAAAGTGATACTATAATGAACCCTTTTCAACTCAACAAATATAGCGATCAAGAACCAAGCGAGAAACAACAAAAAAGATTTCCAGGATGGTTTGCTTTAGATTTTGGTACATCGAATTCCACAGTTACACTCTTCGATCCAATTGAAGTACCGATCGCAGAAATTCTCCCAAAAGAACAAGAAATGCGGTTGCGCGATCGCTTATCACAATGGCTGAGTTCTCCCGCCACAGTAGCTTTACCAGATGTCAATGCTGATGATTGGGAAAAGTTTATTGCAGAAATTAGCAGAAACCTGGAGATAGAACCCAGCCAATTGAGTGAAGTTTTTGAAAGTGACAATAAAGAGCAATTTTTAGAAGCAATTCGCCAAATTGAGCTTTCTTTAGGAAACAGCGAGAGATTCCGCCGTGCTGTACTACGTTATTTTTGTGTAGGGATTTGTTGACTTAAGGTTACGGCAACCTTTGAAATCCGTCTTACATTAAACTTTCCTTTGCGGCTATAACTGTTTTGAGGGAAACAGTATCTCGCTCTCCATCTCCGTTAGAATTGACTGACATCATTTAATTCTATATACTTCAACTGCATCAGTTCATGAGATGTCTAAGTGCAATAATCTCTATCTTTCCCGGAAACATCTGCTTATGGCTGTGTTTTATTAGACTACTAAAATTACTGTATTTTTAATTAACTAAGGTTATAAACTTGAGTAATTGCATTGGTATAGCTTACCGTAGGTATGCAATAGTTTGCCGCAGGAATGCAGATGGATTGGATTAGCTTACTCAAATCTCAACAAGCTGACTTCCTTCAACGTGTGAAAAAACCTAAAACTTATGACTTATCTTTGCTGGAAAGTCAAGTCAAAGGTTGTCACACTGAAATTATGGCTTTTTGGGGCGAGCCTTTGGCTAGACTCCAAGAACTTTCTCGCCAACAAGCAGAAGTTCTTGCCAAAAATCCGCCGCCGACGCCACCTGAATATCCTGAACCTCCTGACTGGACGATACCTTTTCCCACATACTTCCAACAACAAGCCCAAGATTATTTTTTGCGGGAGCATATTGTTGACGGGGTGATAACTGAACGCTTGGGGAAATTGGTAAAAAAGGTATCACAAGATACTGTGGAAAACATGGTTTTAGATGATGAGGGAAATTTGTGTGGCGAAAGCAAATTTTCTTATGTACTAAAAGATAATCCTCAGCTAAGTGTTCAAGTTTATGTTGCTGATGGAGAAAGTTTTAATGGTATTAAGAAAGACAAAATTCGGTGGTCGGTTACTCAAGAAGATTTAAGAAAGCACCAAGTATTAATTTTTCTGTGTTTGTTTTATCCATCTACAGGTAAGCTAGGATACGACGAAAAACAGAGCATAATTACAGGCTTTTTACCTGCAAATCTAATTGAACTTACTGAACCAAAACTCTACATTAATCCGAGTAGCTTGTTGTATGCGGGGGGGTTGAGTTGGTATTTAGAATCACTTATTTGTAAAAAAGATACGTCGCCATTAATTCATGATTTAGCGATCGCAGATACAATACAGACTCTACCATCAGACCATTGCCTTAAGGGTATTGTAGGTGACTGGGAATGCTGGCAAACTTTGCAAGGACACAACAGAGGCATTAATTGCCTAGCTTTCAGTTCCAGGTGTAAGAATGGCAAAGCTTTACCCATATTGGCAAGTGGTAGTCGGGGAGAGACGAAACTCTGGGATTTAAGCAAGGGTGAATTAATAGATACATTATCAGAGTATCCTTGGGTGATATCTGGGCTGGTGGATGAAGTGAATTCCCTGGCTTTTAGTTCAGATGGACAGATTTTAGTGAGTTGCGGTGCAGATTCCACAATTAAGCTTTGGCATGTAGGCGCTTTAGACTTGATAGATATTTTGCACAAACATAATGGGGTAGTGCGGTGTGCAGCCTTTACCCCAGATGGGAGAATGTTAGCGACAGGCGGAGATGATAGAAAAATTCTGTTTTGGGATTTGATGCAACGTCAGGTTGCGATCGCACTCTCTTTAGATGATACAGCTGCTCATTCCCTGGTTTTGAGTCGAGACGGGGAAACTTTAGTTACAGGTAGCTATCGCAAAATTAAAGTCTGGCGCACCTTACCCCAGACGGGAGTCGAAAGTTTAAAGGATGCACAACCACTGCATACCCTCATGGGTCATTCTCACATCGTTCGTTCCTTAGCGATTAGTGCAGATGGTAAAATGCTCGTGAGTGGTAGCTGGGATCAAACAATTAAAGTTTGGCAATTGGAGACTGGGGAATTACTTCATACTCTTAAAGGACATAGAGATAGAGTATATGCGATCGCATTAAGTCCCGATGGACAAATTATCGCTAGCGGTAGTGCTGATAAAACCATTAAGTTGTGGCATCTACAAACTGGAGAATTGCTGGGTACGTTTACAGGTCATACTCATATAGTCACAGCATTAGCCTTCACAGCTTCCGGCGAGATGTTGGTTAGCGGGAGTTTGGATAAGACTATTAAAATTTGGCAACGCAGTTAATAGTAATTCGTAATTCGTAATATCATGTCCGGCAAATTGCTTATGATAAGTCAAAAGCGAGTGCAACGAAGTGGAGCGAAGCAATTCCCTTGGACTCTGCGATGGGAGCATCCCACTTTTTTACATGTCATTGCAAAATAAAAACTGGGATGCACCCCTCTGCGATTGCTTCACTTCGTACCCTTCTCCTGACGGAGACGCTGCGCGAACGGGAACGCTAAGAGCGAACGCAATTGACTTGTGTTCAACCGGACATGATATAATTCGTAATTCGTAATTATCCAGTCTTTGAATTCTGTTGACGAGTCTTTAATACTCGCGGGAGAGTCTTTAATACTCGTGCGAGAGTCTTTGATACTCGCTGGAGAGTCTTTGATACTCGCGGGAGAGTTTTTAATACTCGTGCGAGAGTCTTTGATACTCGCTGGAGAGTCTTTAATACTCGTGCGAGAGTCTTTGATACTCGCTGGAGAGTCTTTGATACTTGCGGGAGAGTCTTTAATACTCGTGCGAGAGTCTTTAATACTCGCTGGAGAGTCTTTAATACTCGTGCGAGAGTCTTTAATACTCGCTGGAGAGTCTTTGATATCATGTTTGCCTGATTAGTTATGATAAAGTCAAAAGTGTTATGGAATAAGCTCTTTAGGGATTTTAAATGGTTGCTCTATTTACGCCGTGGCGTACTAGTGTAATCTGGCGTGATTACCACGTTAGTTTTTTGGGTATGTGGGTAGTATAAATTACTGGAAAAACTAATTTGGCAGATGGTAATGTTCAAAACTAAATTATCAAAATCCCATGCTCTGGGGGAATTTTACACCTTGAAGTTAATGCATCGCCATATTGGAGCGATCGCAGTTCTAATTTTAATTAGCTTACTGAGTTCATTGAGTGGAACACCAGATCGTCATAGCATCTCTAACTGCTGGGAAGGCTTTATCTGGGGATTGGCAGATCCAGTAATTGGCTTGAATTGTTTAATTGGTATTATTGCTATTAGCTTACTCTCATCTGTATTTGTTCGTGGCGCTGCGATCGCTGAATGTTTTGTCTTAGCATCAATCTTGGGGATTGTAATTCATTTATTTCAGCTAAATTTACCAGGTACAGAAATAGCGTTCGCCATTTCTACCATCGTTTTTGGTATCATGCTGATGATCCCAAATCAACCAAACTTTATACTACTTGCTCTGGTGGGCATCAGTGCTGGTTTATTTCAGGGTTACGCTGATGCCGAATCTATTATTGGGACAGGAATGATGTCACTAATTGCCTATATACTAGGCATGACCTTAACTCTGTTTGCGGTTGCCATGAGTGCCAGAGAAATTGGTATTGTAATGGGTATGGGAGAAATAAACCGAATTTTACCCTGGAAAATTAGCATTGCTGGCTTCGCTTTCTGTGCGATCGGCATTGTGTTTTTGAGCAATTCGATAATCTAAATCACATATAGTAATCCGCTTTGATTTTTGAAATTATTTGCGTAGGCGGGGAGTAGGGAATAGGGAGTAGGGAGTAGGGAATCAGGCTTTTCGAGGTGTACGGTGTTTATTCAAAAATCAAATAGGAATCCTATATTTCAATTTAGTGGAATACATTCATTTGTGGGGGCGTACAGCTAAGTGTACGCCCCCACTACGTCTTCAGACTGAAAATTGTCCAGCAATCAAGTAGCACAGGGTTTTAGTAACGCATTCCCCACGGATAAATCCGGGGGCTTTTAGCAGCCCTGAAGAATAGCGGTTTGGAACATGATGCAGGTTCCGAAACACTATCCCCCGAACCTCTAGGCGCGGTTACGATTGAACAGAGGATGTACTCATCCCCACGCCCCAAAAACACATTGTTTTGCCTCATAGCAAGCGATGTGTTTCTACCCACTACGAGACTACGCGACAGTCTCTTGTCTACTGGATAGCTGTTTCTGCTGGGTGGACAGTGCCTTATCCGATTTCGACATATTGAGATTATCTCATGATTTGCCTGATTAATGATCTGCGAATGAATTCGCTTTTCGCCGCCCCCATAAATAGAATTTAGGGGCTTCCTCGGCGCGGATAATTCGGTGAATAAGCTGATGCACCTCTGCGCTAATCTAGAGGCTATATCTTAAAAAAGGCTTATGACACCTGAAGAAATTACGGCTACGCTAACACAATTATTTGGCACATCGGCTGTTGGCGCGAACGCACCTGGATCGTGGCAAGTAGACACTTCAGCTTTCCGGCTGTTGGTGCTGCTTTCCGAAGATAATACTTGGTTGCGAGTTTTACTACCTATTGTGCCTATCCAAGAAGCCCAACCATTTTTAGAACAGTTCCTAGAAGCCAACTTTGATGACACTCAAGAAGTACGTTACGCTTTGTATCAAGGAGTGATTTGGGGAGTATTTCAACATAACAGTAGCACTTTAGTGGGTGCAGATTTGTCTAATGCAATTAATCGACTTGTATCTCTCCATGAGGCTAGATTAGATAATGTCTTTAATCGACTAATTGAAAGCCGTATCCAGCAAATTGTTCAGGCAGCAAAACAGCAAGGACAATCTCTGCAAGCTACTATGCAAAACTTGGAACGCTTTTACGCAGAAGGATTGATGGGTGAGATAAATCAAAGCTCAGAGGCGCGAGAAGAAGTTATAGCTGCTTGGCGGCGTCAGTTAGAACGTTTATGGAATGAGGGTTGATTTTAATTTTTCATAGGGATTTTGATCCGCGCCCCGTTTACATATTAAAGTAATTCACACATATATCTATTTATCATGGATATCATTAAAATTCTCAAAGAAGACTATCAAAGATTCCCAGTAAATCAAACTTACAGCATTTACGCTCCAGACGTTTATTTTCAAGATCCGCTAAATAAATTTCGTGGCGTTAAACGTTACAAACAGATGATTAATTTCATTGAGACTGTGTTTTTAGATCCCAAAATGGACTTACATAACATTCAACGTTTAGGAGACACAATAAAAACTGAGTGGACACTCAGTTGGAATACTCCTCTCCCCTGGAAGCCACGGATTTCCATTCCTGGTTGGAGTGAATTAAGTCTTAACTCTGATGGTTTGATTGTCTCCCATATCGATTATTGGAATTGTTCACGCTTAGACGTGGTGAAGCAGCATTTATTTGCTGCAAAAATCTAAACAATTAAGGCTTGATTTAATTCCCTCCTTACAGCCTTTTTCATCTATTTGAACCACAATTCCTTGTAGGGGCGCAGTTTAATTACCTGAAAATTGCTGTAAGCAAGAGGGTTAGGGAAAATCAAGCCTTAACAAGCGTAGTTTTCTTAAGCAGAAATACTCGCTCTAACTTTAGTTTTTTCCATCCTGAAAGTGCGCCTCCCTCGCACATGGGCTGCTGATGACGGGAGCGTCCCAAATGTGCAAGTTTATTTTTATACGCTATTTGGACTTAGGCGGAGAATGAAATAACGAACCGCAAAGGACGCAAAGAACGCAAAGGAAAGGGTTTGTACAAGGTTTTTGTGCCAGTCCTGTGTATTTTGGCTTGCATTAGGATGCTCCCCTGATGACAAGCCACTACGCGTCTATGCACTTCCATCAGAAGCCATTATGATGAATATCGCAACATTCATCATCAACGTCACGATATTCATCATCAACATCGCAACATTCATCATCAACATCGCAACATTCATCATCAACATCACGATATTCATCATCAACATCACGATATTCATCATCAACATCACGATATTCATCATCAACATCACAACATTCATCATCAACATCACGATATTCATCACTAACGTTAAAGCAATCGTCCAAAAAACCAGGTGCAATATCGTAATTAAGAGAAATTACTTATATTTAAGTATTAGTTTTATAACAAATAAAATTATTCACGAATTTTACTGAACCAGAAAACAGCTTTACTAAGTCAAACTAGCTCTAGAACCCTCTCTAACGAATATATCTATGTCCCGTCCAAAACGTACATCCCGTATTCTAGAAAAAGCTGAATTGAGATCCACTGGACTGAAAGCAATAGATTCAAACATGGATTTTGGCGATAATTGCGATTTGCAAAATCTGACTAAATCAATTGAGCAGTTACGCACTATGCTTGATGCTTATAACATCGCTCTAGCTATGATTGACTCTTCCAAAACTAAAATTGATGAGATGGAAAAAACCTTGAGCAATCTTACAGATAAGCTGGTGAGGGGCGTTGCTTTTAAGTATGGCAAAAACAGCACCGAATATGAGATGGCGGGTGGTATTCGTGATAGCGAACGTGTCCGCAAAAGCAGGTTAAGCCGCCTGAAAGCTGGTGCAGGAGAAGTATCAGATGAGAATGCTAAAACCGCCTAGTACCGCAAGGCGGAAGTCAAAAATCAAAAGTCAAAAGTCAAAAGTATTATGGAATGAGCTTTTTAGGAATTTTAAATGGTTGCTCTATTTCCGCCGTGGCGTACTAGTACACCACGGCGCAAGGCAGAAAGCAGAGGCGAAGTAAGCTTTTAGCAAGGGACATGGAGAATGAACAAACGCTACTTGTTCATTAAAACCATTTGTTGTTGACTGCTGCGATACCTTTGGTGGGCTTTGCCTACGCAATTTATTCTATTTGCTGATGCTCTTTAATAAGCAAGGTTTGTATACAGTTAATATCATGCAATACCATGCATATTATCTTGTGCATTTTGTAGTATAGTCTCATTTTTGGTGATGTAGAAAATGTTGCAATCTGCGAGTTTCAATAACTTTACTTATCCAAATGCTAATTAGACTTTATAGTAATACGGTGTTTTTCCTTACAATTTCTCGGCAGATTTTTACCATGATTTATTCTCACAAATTGCAGAAGTATTTCGCAGCTTGCTCTTTATCTGTAGTATTAGTAGCTGATTTAGTCATCACACAAAAAGCTCCTCCAGCTTTTGCCCAGACGGTAAATTCATCTATTGGTAATGGTGTAAAATTCAGTTGCAATGATAGTGAAGCGACTATCAAAGCTAAAAATGGCCCCAAAGTAATTAAAGGAAGTACAGCCATTTACATTGGTTATCAGCAAGTCTCATCTAATAACAAAAACCCCGTGACAATCCGTTTCAATAGTGGTATCAAATCATGGTGTAGAACTGATTACGAAACAACAAATGACGACAGTACAGGTTACGGATTGTATTGGGATGGGGGCAATGTTTTATATGGCGTTTACTCCTCCACCGGTAGTCAGAGTGGTAATGATTTTCGCCGCTTTGCAACTGGGCGTTGGTTGTCTAGCTATGGTAGCGGGGGTGGGCCAAAAGTCGCAGTTATAGCCCGAATTAATCCAGCCAATGGCCAGGTTAACTATGCCACATTTTTAACTGCCAAAAAGGCAGATAATGGACAAACGAACTCTTTAGTTGTCCAAAATCTATCATGGAATGGCACAAATTTGACTGTGCAAGCAAAGTCATGGTGGACTCCCCGTCGCGCTAATACAAATTCCATGACTTGCACTGGTTCATCACCTTATCAATACACAGCAGTATTCACTGGCGATTTAACAAAGGTGAACTCGGCTTCAGCTCCTACCTGTAGTTAAACGGTAATGATTTCGCTATCAAACCGCAACGCGAGAGTCATTAATCCTTGAGATACCGCCCCTTTAAAGAACATGGTTTGAATTATAACGGTTCTCGACCCAGTGAAGTAGAATTTTGACTTTTGACTTTTGACTTTTGACTTCCCCGAAGGGGCTGACCTCACTTCCATTCCTCTCTTCTAAAAGGAAAGAGGCTTTGAATTTTTCCCCCTTCCCGCGACGAGTTGGGGGTTAGGGGGTTAGGTCTATTTGCATACCTTTATCTCACCAGATTGAAAATAGCTATAGTCCATGTAAGAAAGTTTTTCCGCCCACTTTCTTTTACTAATGACCAATGACTAATGACTAATGACCAATGACTAATTTTTCCCATTCGGACGTTGAATAATTGTTTCCACCACCCGGCGCTTGGCTTTTGGATCTATACCTACCAAGCGCACGTACTCACCGCTATATTCTGTCAGAGTTGATTCCAAATTTGAGATTGCATCAGATTCGGCATCGATGTGGCTATGAACACAAGTTTGCCAAGCACCTGTGCGGAAGCGGCGCTCATCTACGTGTTCAATGCTAATTTTGTAACCTTGAGATAATAATTGCCTAATTTGAGCTTGTGTATCCAAGCTCAAATGGGTACTTGATGCTTGCTGTTTCTGGAATCCATTAGTTTTTGCTTCTTGAGTTGCACCATTGCTTGACGGCTGATTAATTGGTGTTACAGCAGCAGGTTGTGCAGATTGAGAATTTCTACCTCGATTGAGTCGGTTGTAATCATCAACCAAATGGGAATTTTCCACCCGTTTTTGTTCACCAACGAGGAAGTTACCAGACTCGATTAAGTGAGACAGACTGAAATCTGGCTTTTTAAATTCTGGTGGCCCTTCAGTGCTGTTAACCACATTCAAGGATACCCGCTCAAAACCTACTTGATGGATGTAGTTGCGGATTTGTTCGTCATAAATGCGCGATCGCAAAGCACTAAAAAAGTCAATGGACTGATTGACAAAAGTATCAACTAGCTGTTCAACTTCTTTCTGTGACAGCCCATCCAATTCAAAAATTCCCTTGACAATTCCCACCTTGTCGTCTCGATTTGGTTCCCAGTAAAATTTCTCCATCCGTCCATCCCGAATTAACGGTGCATAAAGGGTAGAAAAATCATTACCTGTGACAATAATCGGTACACGATGTAAAGGCGTGGAATCATAGCTTCCAGGTAACTGCACATCTGTGGGATTATCAGCAATATTCATCAGTGTGGCATTCACCAACTGCGTATTTACAGTATATTGAGTGCCTTCATCAAAGCGTCCAGCACCGGCATCTAAATCGTTAATCATCAGTACACACATTTTGCCGCGTACTTTGATCAGTTCTGCTGTTTCCCGATAGCGCAGCCGAATCAACCGCGCTGGATCTCCTGCATCTGGACTTTCCAACTCGCCGCCAGATATGTTAGTCACTTCGATACCCATTTTCTCGAAGACTAATTGACATTGAAATGTTTTGCCTTCTCCTTTGCGTCCGTGAATACCTAAAATCACGGGAACTCGGACGCCAGGAAGCTTTAGAAAGTTTTTGGTGATGTGGACAGCGAGTTTGTCTAGAAAGCGGGGAGCGATGTAGTAACCCATAAAATTATCTTTGCCTAGCACTGCTTAAAGTAATGTTAAGTTTTTTTGGCGATGACTGTTTATTTATCTTTTGGTAGAAAAGCAACGCGATTTACCACACACGTCTTATTGGATATGCATCAAAAATTTTATCAGCACTCAGTAAAGGTATATTTTCCACTATCGATTGTGCAATTAAAAGTCGGTCGAATGGATCACGGTGATGTAAAGGTAGTGTAGCAACAACAGTAATATAGGACTAATATTTGATTTCTGAAAAAGCTCGGTACAACTCGAAAAGCCTAATTCCTTATTCCCTACTCCGTACAGACGCGATTAATCGCGTCTCTACCCACTCCCCGCCTACGTAGATAATTT
>NZ_JAIVFR010001159.1 GCF_020829685.1 Nostoc sp. CHAB 5715
CGTAGATTGCTGGAATTAACTTTAAATATATTTGTGACAATAGTAGCGAAAATTATCTAAATAGATAGATTGGGAATTGGACATGGGGCATGGGGCATTGGGCATTAGTTATTCTATCTCCCTCATCCCCCTCATCTCCCTCATCCCCCTCATCTCCCTCATCTCCCTCATCTAAGAATTTGTCGCCCATGTTATCAATGCTTGGGTTAAACCATCTAAAGTATATTCTTGGGCTTCTACATCCACACGCTTGAATAAAAAATGACAGGTTTTGGAGGTTTGAGGCCCGATAGAGGCAATACAAACGCCCTCTAATAATTGACTAGGATCAGAGTTGTTGGAAAATATTTTGTCAGTAAGTTGACAGAAAAATTGCACAGTTTTAGAACTGGCAAAAGTAATCACATCTATCTTGCGGTTTTGGAGAGCTAACTGTGCTTCTGGTGGAATACCACTAGGACAACAAGATTGATATGCGGCAACTTCTATCACCTTTGCTCCCTTGAGAGTTAAGTCCTTAACCAAAATTTCTCTGCCGCCGCTTTCCACTCTGGGAAATAAAACCTTTTTACCACGCAGATCCTCTGGGAAATTTTCTACTAAAGAATCAGCAACAAAGTTGGGGGGAATAAAATCTGGCTGGAGAGAGTGTTGTTTGAGACAATGGGCTGTTTTCTCACCAACGACGGCAATTTTGACGCCTGCTAAGGCACGACTATCTTTACCTTGGGCGATTAGCCTTTCAAAAAAGTAGTCTATGGCATTGGTAGAAGTGAGAATTAACCAGTCGAAGTCAGATAAATGAGCGATCGCATTATCCAAAGCTTCCCAACTGGAGGGCGGGCCGATTTCTAAGGTAGGCATTTCGATGACTGTTGCACCTAATGCGATGAGGCGATCGCTAAATTGGCTCGACTGTCCAACTGAACGTGTCACTAAGATTGTTTTGCCACTGAGGGGAAGAGGAGATAAGGGGAAGTTGCTTAACATAGGTTGGGGTATAGGAATACTCTCGTTCACAGCCGGAACCTGGGAATGCTTTTCTCCAGACTCCTGCCTGATAATTTTGTCTAAATATATATTCTCAGGTTGTAAGTACTTCCGTAGCCCAACAACTTCGCCAATAACAATTACTGCTGGAGAAAGGGATAATTCGGTGGTTTGTTCCACAATATTGCCCAGTTGTGCTGTCCAAATTTGTTGACGAGGAGTTCCTGCCCAACGGATTATGGCAATGGGTGTTAAGTGCGATCGCCCGTGTCGCACCAGTTGATGTACAATTTCTGGCAGATGTTGCCCTCCCATCAAAATTACCAATGTCTCTAGTCGTGAGAGTGCCTCCCAGTCTAAAACTTCTGGTTCATGAGCTGTAAGCACTACAAAAGTGCGACTCAACACCGGATCTGTGAGAGGAATTCCTGCTAACAAAGGTGCTGCAAGGGCTGAGGAAATTCCTGGTACTAGTTCAAAATCACAACCAGATGCTTTGAGTGCTTCAATTTCGGAAGTACAACGCCCAAAAATCAACGGATCGCCTGATTTGAGCCGTACAACTTGTTTCCCTTGCTGGCAATGCTTTACGAGTAACTTGTTAATCTCAGCTTGGGTTGTACTGGGTTTCCCACCGCGTTTCCCAACATCCAACTTCAAACAATCAGGTGGTACGCACTGCAATAATTGAGCATCTACCAGGGCATCGTAGACTAAAACCTGAGCAGCAGCTAAGAGATTGTAAGCTTTTACCGTCAGGTATGCCACATCTCCAGGCCCAGCACCTACAAGGTAGACTTTACCCCTTTCTTGAATCATGGTCAATTGTCATTGGGCATTGGGCATTGGGCATTGGGCATTGGGCATTGGGCATTGGGCATTGAGCATTGGGCATTGGGCATTGGGCATTGGGCATTGGGCATTGGGCATTGGGCATTGGGCATGGGGAAGAGGTAGAGGGGCAGAGGAGATATGTTTTAGAATACAACTTGGTGTCAACATAGTTTTATAAGAAAGGCTAGCTGAAAACCCTTGAGAAACAGCGCGGAGTCGGAGACACTCCGCCTCCGAACACAGTTGCGTATTTCGTACTTTAGGCTGCGTGTTGAAAGCTTTCGGGCGGCGTTTACG
>NZ_JAIVFR010001160.1 GCF_020829685.1 Nostoc sp. CHAB 5715
ACATCGAGCAGAACTTTGACCGCACTCAAACCACTGGGCTAAACTGCCTAATCTTCCTGGCACTGCGAGAAAAATCCACCATCGCTTACCAGAAGAAAGAATGGGGGTTTGAGGACATACCCGAACAAATCATTGCTTGGTGCGATTCTCTCGAAGAAATCGAACTCATTGAACTCTTAGCCGATATTGCCGCTAGCTTATTGGACGACATTATCACGGCTAATTTCGTGCCAACAAACGCTCAAATGATTGCTATGCAAGCGATTGAGGCAAAAGTCAACACCCCACTATTGAGCGACTATTAACGCACGATCAAGGCACATGTCACCCACTATCGACGTACACATTGCCTACTATCGACCCACTTATGAGGCACATGTCACCCACTATGACCGACCAACAGACCACAGATCGAGCCACTACTAACGGCAAATCAGCCAACAATACTGAACCTAAAAACAGGAAGCCGAGACAGTGGAAAGAAATGGCAGACGATCCACTCTCTGAAGGATTCGATTCTCACCAAGCTGAGTACGTAGTAGGTAAAACTCAGGTAATTTTTGAAACTTTATCCCCTGGACAGCTGTTCTCTCGAACAAAAACCGGGAGAACCCTTTACGTCAAACTCAACGATGGACGGGCAGTTTGCCTTGATACTCGTCAGCCCTTTGAAGTCAGCCCAGCAAGACGAAAGACCTTGCCCTGTTGGGTTGTAATCATTTTCAACAGCACCACTGCCAACAAAGCCGATGTTTAAAGGCGATCGCCATCCGCAACAGGTACACGATCGCCCAATGGAATATTTTCTGAAAAAAACATCCAATCAAAATTATATGACTGATCAACATCCCAGTAACGAAATTCACCGCGTCGGCTTAAGAGAAGGACAGCTGCTTGGCAACGGTGCCACTGACAAGGAGTGCGCCGAAATCTCAGCCGCCTATCTCCAAGGAAAACCACTACCTGTTAGTGATAACGAAGTTATCAACCGAATCAACGACCGACTGACCCAAACTAGCGGCTACGGCTTGTACAGCGCCTGGGGGGAAGAATGACTGAAGATACTCGTAGCCCTTGGCTGATTGCAGCTATCGCTATATCTGAAGAACTAAAAAAACAACCGCCAGAGGTACAAGCAGAATTTCGGCTACTGAGCAAGAAAACTTACCCCGAAACTTGGAAAGCCTTACGAGAAAAGGAGCAGGAGGAGCAGAAATGAATCAAGTAAGCATTCTTATCTGCATCATAGGCGCTCTAATAATTGCGATCGCACTGTGCCAGCAGGAAAATCGCCCTTTCTACCTCAAAATCGAGGTGCAGTATGGCAGATGAGCAAAAAATTGTCGTCGAGGTTCCCAGCCGGAGGTCAAAGATATTTTGCTGCTTCGGGTTGGGTTAGTTGCTGTGGGGGTATTGCTAGGAATATGAGCAGTAATTTGCATCCTTCCCAGTTACACCAACACTTGCAAATGTACTTTTGTGCCAAGTGGTCCTTTTGGGGCAGTTTAACTGTTAGCTGTGGCTTGTTGTTCCTGGGGGCAACTCAAAAGCCTGAGTCTAAGCCGTGGATACTGGGGGCATCTGTTGGCGTTCTGGAAGTCGGACGCAGACATCGCCAAACAGCCAAACTTCTGCAAGAATCACTCGGCGATATCGACCGAGCCTCACGGGTCAACTTTCAAGCCTGGGCAAAAGTCAATACCCAACCCACGGCACAGTTAACGCTGAGTGTTGGCGTTCTTGATGCCAACTGGCAACCAGAAAACTTAATCACTGACCCGGTTGAGTACATCCAGAAAAAACAAAAACACGTTGCGCTCGTTGGCGGTACTGGTGACGGGAAATCAACCTTTACTCAGTACCTGTCCTCTAAAATCGGCGGTAGGGTCGTTGTCTATGATTCCGATGCCAAGCCCGACGATTGGGCATGGATTGATCAAGCCGATGTTATTGGTCGCAAAGGTAACTTTAAAGCCATCAACAAAGCTGTTAGCTATTAGCTATTAGCTATTAACCCGGTACATGCCTCGCCCCTCGTGGGCGAAAAATTAATCTTGGGGAGGTTAATACCCCGCTGTTAGCTGTTAGCGGTTAGCTGTTAGCTAAT
>NZ_JAIVFR010001161.1 GCF_020829685.1 Nostoc sp. CHAB 5715
AATTATTGGTAACGCCACCTCCCCATGTTTGGTGTGCAGAATTTTTGCACCAATTTTCATATCATGGATGCAGTTTTCTACGTCTTCTAGTTTTTCTGGGGTAACGAGGTCTGTTTTATTTAGGAGAATAATGTCTCCATAGGTAATCTGTTTTAAAGCAGCTTCACTATGGAAGTGTTCTTCATTAAACGCCTCAGCATCTACTACTGTGAGAATCGAGTCGAGGTTTGTAAAATCCCTTAACTCTGTACCTAAAAAAGTTAAGATAATTGGTAATGGATCAGCAACGCCAGTCGTTTCAATAACTAGATAATCAATACGGTCTTCTCGTTCTAAAACTCGATAAACTGCATCAACTAAATTATCATTTATTGTACAACAAATACAGCCATTAGTCAGTTCGACCATATCTTCGTCTACAGAAATTAGCAATTGGCTATCTATGTTAATATCACCAAACTCATTCACGAGTACGGCAACTTTTAAATCTTGTTTATTTTTGAGAATTTGATTGAGCAGTGTTGTTTTACCACTACCTAAAAATCCGGTGATAATGGTAACAGGCATTCCTTGTTTAGGAATATCAAGACTGGGGTTTGAAGTTGGTGCTGTTAGTTGAGTCATAATCAATTAAATCTTCCGTAAGTTTCAAAATTGTTAATAGTTTTAGTAATTGCTAGTAGTTAGTTTTTAAAAGTCCTACTAACTAACAACTATCTCCATAGGGTAGAGGTGGAATCCTCGCCAGAATCCCTTTTTGTAAAACTTCTGGTCGTTCCTGTCGTGCCACAATGCCATTATGGCTGGCATAATATTGTTCAGCAAGTTGCAGTATGGCATTAGCACTTTCTAGTGGTGGTAAATCACCAAACATCAGGCTAGTTTTATTGAGTGCAGTAAAAGCTATAGCACAAGGTCTTTTACAAGCACTCAAGCAGTCTACTTCTTGAATCACAAACTCAGATTGTAAAGACCAATTTTCAGACAAACTTAATAATTGCTTCAACAAATGCCAACCACCCCGTTCACCCACATAGTCGCGTTGAGTAGGAGAAAAGTAACAGGATTTGCAAACAAATAAAGCGTGTTTAGCCATAAAGAACATATCAATTATGCGAACTAGATATGGTAAGTACAACTCATAGCGAATTAACTTTGAAAATACTCTGCGTTCCACCGAAGTTATGATGCCTGCGACAAGCCACTCTCCGGGTGTCTACGGCGGAAGCCGCCGCTCATACTTCTCTCTGCGTCTACCTTTGCGTTACTCTGCGTTTAAAAAAGTTACGAACTTATGCAAAGCTGTAGTAATAAATTTTTGCTTTTGTCTCTCTGGCTTTTAAAGTACTGTTTTAGAGGTTATAGCCTCTTGTAAACGATGCAGCAGTTCATCTATATTTAGTACGCCCAAATCTCCAGATTGTCTAGTTCTTACACTCAAGTTTTGATTCTCTACCTCTTTTTTACCCACCACAGCAACAACAGGAATTTTTTCTAACTCTGCTGTGCGAATTTGCTTACCTAAACGCTCACCACTGCTGTCTATTTCTACCCTAATTCCAGCTTTGTTAAATAAGATTGCTACTGATTCTGCATATTCACGGAAATCATCACTCACAGGTAATAATCGCAGTTGTACTGGTGCTAACCATAAGGGAAAATCACCAGAATAATTTTCAATTAAAATCCCAAAAAAGCGTTCCAATGAGCCAAAAATAGCTCGGTGAATCATAATTGGTCGCTGGCGACTCCCATCAGCAGCAATATATTCCATATCAAAGCGCTCAGGTAAATTAAAATCTACCTGAATAGTAGAACATTGCCAGAGACGACCAATAGCATCTTTAATTTTGATGTCAATTTTGGGGCCATAAAAAGCACCACCACCTTCATCAACAACATAGTTCCAGCCTTTAGCATCCAAGGCTTGTTTAAGTGCTGTTGTTGCTAACTCCCATACTTCATCAGTTCCTACTGATTTATTAGGACGGGTGGAAAGATTTATCTCATAATTTTTAAAGCCAAAGTCAGATAAAATCTGTTCTGTGAGATTTAAAACTCCTAAAATTTCATCAGCAATTTGATTAGGCAAACAGAAGATAT
>NZ_JAIVFR010001162.1 GCF_020829685.1 Nostoc sp. CHAB 5715
CAGTTGCCACAACACGTCCTCCTGCCGCCCCTAGTCCCCTGATGAAGTGTCGGTGGTGAATTAAATGGGGAGAACTAACTTGTGTTATGTAGAGCTTGCCAGATGTTGTTTGCCCGGCGATAGTCCATTTAATGGTAAAGCTTTCACCCAGTTCACTCACTAGTTGAGTTCCCAGAGCAATTATTTGTTGTATGTATTCTTCTTGTAAAGCGTACTGTTTTTGTTGGGCTGACTCAATTAGGTAAGTACTTAGACAAGTGTGATCTGGTGTTAGCGCTGAGTTTGGCACAGGTTGCGAAAAAGCTCCAGGTGCTGCATCATCCACACCATAAGCGAGCATTTTATTGCCCAACTGTTGCTCAAGCACAACCCCGGTTGCCTGTTGAATGTAGTAAACATCTGGCTGGACTTCGCCAAGAGCGATCGCAATTCCTAATCCCCAAGTAGCTTCAATTTCCCAGCCGGAGGAGTTGGCTTTGAGCAAGCCACTGGCGATCGCATTCTCAACAGGTTGAACCAAAACTGCTAAACTGATTTGTTGCAGGTTAATTCCTGAGTGCTGCCAATATAGTAGACTTCTAGCACGAAATATCTGGCTCCAAGTACGCTTTAGGGCAAAAGCGATCGCTTCTGGTTCGCACTGGCAAAACACCGACTCTAGCAAACCAGATATATTCTTTATACTTGGCGTAGCAGTTGATACTGCTAAGGTAGGCCGAAGAATCAAACAGTTAGTTTGCCATTCTCTAGCTGCTTGGAAAATTGTACTCACCCAATCCTGTGGCACAGTCGCAGTGAGAATTTCTTGGCGCAAGCGACCAGCTACCTGCTGAAGTTGACGCCAATTAGCTACATCTAGGTGTAACGAAGAATGGGGTAAGTCAGCTACTAATGACTCTGAACTATTGAGATTTTCGAGAAATTGTCGCAAAATCTCTGCCGAAACGACAAAACCAGGCACCACAGGATAGCCACGCTGCATGATTCTGCTCAAGTAAAACGCTTTGTCGCCTACTTTGGCGCGGTCTTGTAGTTTAATTTGGTCTAGCCAGTAGAGTTTGTCCACTCAATTTGTTAGTTGTCAGTTGTCTATTTGTAGCCATAGCCATTTCCTCCTGGTACATTTTTGACCAAAATAATATCTTATTGGTAAATACTCCTAACAAGGTAAGAGATTAAGTCGTACAAAAAAAAGTATTCCCCAATTGATAGAATCCAAATATGATATAGGCTATTAAATTGCACTCGTTTAATTAAACTCCATCAATAAAAGATTAAAATATTTTTGCACTATTTTTGTAAAAATATTACTAATTAACCTAATATAGGTCGGCGGAAATAAACCACCATTTCATTACAGCCAGAAAGCCCAAAATTAAAGCCTGCCTGACTTTTAACTTCCGCCTTGCGGTACTAGTAGCTGTGGCGAAAGTTTGCCTACCTTTAACAATGGGATTTTGCCCGAAGTCTTGTTAATTTATATATATAGTAATTAGATTTATACCGTGCTGTACTAATATATAAAATTCTCTACACCAGACTAAGCATTGCCAAACACTTACTACCTTGCAACTAATGATTGGCTAAATATCAGCTTCAGGCTGTGCCTTGCATTGCTTATTGGAGCAATTATCGGCTTAGAACGTCAAGTTAGGCGTAAACCAGCCGGTTTAAGAACTCACATGCTGGTGAGTTTCGGTTCAGCCGTGTTTACTCTCATAATTATGCAAACAGATGGGTCACAGTCCAATCGTGATGCAATTAGCCGCGTGATTCAGGGGATTGCAGCCGGTGTAGGATTTCTCGGTGCTGGAGAAATTGTGCGTCAATCTTCTCAAGAATCACAGCGACTTGAAATTCACGGACTGACATCAGCAGCAGCTATTTGGGTTTCGGCTGCTTTGGGAATTGCTGCTGGCTGTGGTTTGTGGCAGTTAGCATTAATCGGTGCTTTGCTTACTTTTTTGGTTCTCATATCATGTCCGATAAATTACTTGTGATAAGTCAAAAGCGAGTGGAACGAAGTGAAACGAAGCAATCACAACGTCTGGAGCGATTGCTTCACTCCGTTCGCAATGACAACTGTTTAACCGGACGTGA
>NZ_JAIVFR010001163.1 GCF_020829685.1 Nostoc sp. CHAB 5715
ATGTCCGACTTAGTACTTAGTCAAAAGCGAGCGGAGCGTGGCAATCCCAAACCTTTGCGATTGCTTCATTCCACTTCGTTGCATTCGCAATGACATATCGTAAGTGATTTGCCGAACTTGATATCAGTTGTTTGATACCCTACGTATTCCTACGTTGCTACCGCTACGCTAAGAGCAAGCTACTGGCTCCCCTGAAAAAGGGGGAACTCTAAGAGCTAACTTTTTCAGGGGTTTGAGGATCTTTTGTGCGTAAGCCCTAAAGCAGCAATCATGCTTGACACACCATTATTTAAGGCAGCACACCGCTCATTTAATTGGCAAATTAGTCCTGATAACTAACCCCTCTGAGGTTTTTCTTTGATAAACAAACAGTAACAACTTCAACCTCTGCTAATTTATCCGGTAGCGACCTATATACTGTAGAAAAGATTACTGGTAGATGTACCTTGATAACTCACTCCCCTAGTTGGCTAAAACCCACTGGGGTTTTTTTATTTTAAAAAATAACTGACCTTTGTACAAATTTCTCCGGAGTATGGTGTTCAACCTGAGAACATTTAATTGGTAGATGCACCCTGATAACTAACTCCCCTGGTTGGCTAACACCTACTGGGGGTTTTTTTGGCTTAGACGCGTAGGGGCTTGTCGTTAGACATCGCTCACATAACTGGAGTGCATCACTTGTAGTTGTTGCTACTGCTGGTAAACCTTGAGTATCCTTATGTTGCTAGGATAAAGTATAACGCGATCGCCCCGTCCCTGAATCGCTTTCTTTTTATTATGAGCTAGAGATGCCATACCAAAATGATTGCTATGATATTTAATCATATTCTTAATTTTTTTTCTACATTTTGACCCTTACTCCCAAAAAATTGCCCTCCCTACTACAAGCAGGGAAGGAGAAAAAGTTACTGGTTCAGGGTTTCACTATTAAGTTGCCAAGAATGACCAGCTATATGGTAATATTTCATGGCGTTATGCTAAAAAACTTTGCCTAGAATCAAAGAGTCCCTAACCCATGAGTTTAGCTGTAATTAAGTTCTCTTCAGAAGAGTGCGGCATCTGCCACAAAATGTCTTTTTATGACAAAAAGGTGGCACAAGAACTGGGTTTAGAATTTATCGATGTCAAAATGCAGGATACGGCTGCTTACCGCAAGTATCGCAAGATTTTATTAACTCAGTATCCCGATAAATCAGAAATGGGATGGCCTACTTACATCATCTGCAATTCTCCAGAAGGGGAATTTCAGATTGTGGGTGAAGTAAAAGGAGGTCATCCCAAAGGGGAGTTTAGAAGCCGTCTTCAAGAGGTTCTAAATTCCACAGCTAGTCAGAATTAAATTACCTCAAAAGATTTAACCTCCAGGACAGGGCCAATCATGGCAGTTGTCATGATATCTTCACGTACCTGGCCTTTAACTTTTGCTTTTTGTCCGGCTTTGAGTAAGTCTTTGTCAGCCCCTCTGAGGATTTCGTAAGTAACGCCCTCTTCTGTGACTAACGCCCATGCGCCTGTGCCAATATCACGGCGTTCGATCGTACCTGTAAGTGTAATCATAGTGGGGGAGTGGGGAGTAGGGAGTAGGGAGTAGGGAATAGGGGGTAGGGAGTAGGGAGTTATTAAAAATTCTTCCCCACTCCCCATTCCCCACTCCCCACTCCCCATTTATGCTATTTTTTCTTCGTTTTTCAATGCTAAACGAGCAAGTCCATAACAGATTAGGGCATTGGCGATGAGGAAGAGGCGTGCTATGTTACCACTTCCCAAACCCATAACTGCTGGATCGAAAAACGCACTTACTGTCAAGCACGCTGCAACACCTAAGGTTGAACCAATGGCAAACCATCTCCAACTAGGATGTCCCAGCAGCAATGCCATTAACACAATGGGAATCAGTATGCTAGCAAATAGGGGATTCAATGCATCGGTTCCCTGGAGAGTATTGCCGAGTTCGGGAATTGAACTGCCCAAATTACCGCCAGCCAAACCCAGAGAATCAATGATCAAGTTGCCTTTTGGTAAGCCAGAAGTTCTTGCCCCCTGGACAATTCAGGTATTGCAATCTCCACCGCGTTGGGAATCGCTGGATCTGA
>NZ_JAIVFR010001164.1 GCF_020829685.1 Nostoc sp. CHAB 5715
AGATATGGCTAAGTATACACCCTTTTTCCTTATACACGCGATCGCCTGTCTGCTTGTGAGTACCAATCCATCCACATTGCTATTTAATCACACTTGAGTATTACCCAGCAAAATTAATGGGACAGACCAATAGCCTTGCCAAGTTTTCCTCTGTGGTTGTCTCCTTGGTGCATCTGTTAGAGCCAGTATTTAGTGGCATTTTCGCTCTTGTAATATTTTCTGAAAAATTAACTTTCTCAAATTGGGTAGGTTTTGCTGTAGTTTTAATGGGTTTATACTTAGCCATATCTAGCCAAGCTGCTGTTAATTTGCCGTTTCAGGAATCAGTCAAAACTATAGTTAATACTTTCGTTAAAAGTATCACGACCAAACTGTTGTTACTACAACAATTCTCCGAAACACCAGCTTTATTAGGAAGTGTCTCATTATTTATTGCCCTAATTCCCATATCTTTAGCACCATCTCTGGCAAAATTGTGCGAACAAGAAATTGGTGCAAATGCTGTAGGATTTCATCGCAGCTGGATCGCCGCAGTCTTCTTTGGGCTGTGGAATGGACTTGAGGCTTTGCGCCGCCAACAATCTGATCGTCAACCTATAGAACAGAAGCCTTTTACAAAACAGGACATGTGGCTGTTATTGGCAATGGGAACTGCTGCAACAGCCTCCCTGTTGTTGTGGGCTTGGTCGCTAAGTCAAACTAGCGTTGCTAACGTGGCTTTACTGTCTAATTTGAATCCCTTATTTGTTGCTGCGGCTGGGTATCTGTTATTAGGTCGGCGCTTCGATAACAGATTTGTTATTGGTATGGTCATAGCGCTTTTAGGAGCGATCGCCTTTGAACTTCATAAGATGCAATTTGCAACTGATCAAATACTTGGTGATGTGCTAGCACTTCTAACCGCAGTTTTTATTGCCACCTATTTGCTGCTGATAGAACAACTCCAAACCCGATTTACTACCGCAACCATAATGCTCTGGCGTTGTGGTGTGACTACAATGTTTCTGTTGCCTATCCTCCCATTCATCGAAGAGAGATTGTTTCCCTATTCTTGGATGGGGTGGTTTTTCATCATTTTTCAAGCTCTTTTTTGCCAAGTGTTGGGTCAGGGACTTGTAACTTATAGCCTCAGCAGACTCTCCTCAGGCATCGTCGCCGTTACCCTTCTCCTCAATCCAGTCCTGGCTTCCATTTTCGCTTGGTTCATTTTTTCAGAACAAGTAGGTTTGTTTGACTGGGTGACTTTTGCCGTAGTTTTAGCGGGTATCTATCTAGCCCAATCTAGCCAATCCACTGTTCAAGTAACGAACGAAGGCTCGTAGTACCATGACTGCTAGTAAAAGTTCATTTATCTATCTGCAAAGATGAATATAAGGAAAATTTTTTGGCTAATGGCTTATTTTTTGTCATAGCAATGTGGCTATTTAGCAGGCTTCTATAGCAATCCTATTTGAGTTGTAAAAATTATCGAACCGCCAAGACGCCAAGAGCGCCAAGAGGAGAAGGAGAGAAGTTTACAAATCATTTAGGACTGCTATAATAGCCATCTTGGTATAATTAATTTTTGATAATCAGTGTAAATTCGTTAGCTGCTCCTACAATTTTGCTACCAGTTAAATTCATTTGCTGTAAAGCCTCATTGTCTAATAGCAAATAAGATTTATTAGATAACATTTCTTGTAAAATTGGCACAGTTGCAGCAGTTACCTTGCAATCGCTGTAAAAGTCTAAACTAGGACGATCATAAGCAAAAGAAGTATAAATTTGTGTTCCTGGTGAAATATTTGCCCGAATTAATTCCGCTACTGGTTTAACAGGAAAAGCTTCATTCAATTCCCAAATCCATGATTGCGAACTCATCAACAGTGCTAAAACTAAGTACATCCCAGAAAATAACACTGAAATAAAGTTGCGATCGCGCTGTTTAACTAGCCATGCTGCGATGCCCATACTTATTGCCAAAACAATGCTCATGACTATTAAAATAGGTTCTTTTTTCATAAAAAAGTAAACACAACCTCCTAAACCAGCAATAGAAATAATAGCCAAAAATATTGTCAAACTTCGCACCTCAAAATGACCATACTGCCAAAT
>NZ_JAIVFR010001165.1 GCF_020829685.1 Nostoc sp. CHAB 5715
GTTCAATACTGTTCCACCGTCTACCTTTCCAAGCCCATTCATTGCCTTTTACACCGAATGCGATCGCCAGAAACCACGAAAAATTCGGTATAAAACAGAACACTCCACGCCACACTTGATTCGGCCACATCCACAACCAAGGCATGAGAAATGCGCCCCAATTCCAACCGAGAATTTCCTCTGGGACTGTTTCATTGTGATTATTTATCCCACATCCAGAATTGTTGATTATTTCTCTTAGCGGTAAAAGCTGATTCTTGTTTGCAGATTTGATAGCCAAACCAGATTTGAGAACATTCAGTGCAACGCTTGCATTAGTAAATCGTTGTTCTGGAGCAGGTTCTATCAACTTTTGTAGCCAACTGACAAAACTGGGACTCAAGTTAACTCGGTCTGCAAATTGCAACCGCAAATCCTGCTGGGGTAAATCAGAGGGGGAAGTTCCTGTTAACAAATGAATCAAAGTCGCACCCAGTGCATAGAGGTCTGAAGCCGCAACCGCTCGACCACCAAATTGTTCCATTGGGGCATAACCATAAGTACCGACAACGGTAAAAGTAACGCCCTCTCTTGCCGCTTTATCTTGAACTGCACCAAAATCAACTAAATAAATCCGATTATCTTCGCCCCAGATTAAATTACTCGGTTTAATATCTCTATGCAGCACCCCTGGATTCAACTCATGTAGATAAATGAGAATATTTAAAACCTCAACAGCAATTTTTCTCGCTCGCTTTTCACTAAACCTTTCGCCAATAGCAAGTTTTTCCTTGAGCGACTCACCAGGAATATATTCTTGGATTAAGCCAAACCAGAGTGTGCGATCGTCGATACAAAAATAATCTATATATCGAGGGATGCGGGGATGATTTAGTTGTTTAAGGATTTGTGCTTCCCTCTCAAAAAGTTTCAAATCATCCCACTGGACAGTACCGCCAAAGGCCAAAAGTTTGACCACAACGGTCGAATTTTCGCCATCAGAGGCTTGTAAATCCTTTGCTAGCCAAGTTTGACGAATTCCATTGTTGCCGAGTTGGCGTTGAATTTGATAACGGTCTTGTAATATCTGTTCTGGTTGCAGCATTTGACACCTGCTGGCAATTTACTCTGATTCCCTTACTATTCAAGGATAGTCATTATCTAGAAAACCCGCTTGGCAGAGGGTAAAAAATATATTTTCTTCCTCCTGCCCTTCGGGTTCGGCAGTCCCCCATCGACGGGAACCGCCAAGACGGGGGCTGCCTCACCTCCTGCCCTCTGCCTTTCTTCGGTAAAAATAGACATAAAAAAATCCCCGGTTTTAGGATGCCGAGGAATAGTTAGCAAGGTTAATTAGGGTTTAGAGCATTCCCAGTATCTCTAGTGCTGTATCCAAATGCCATTTAACCCGATAGAGTCCAAATAACTTCTCTTGACTGTACCGTGCTGGGTACTCTAGCTTCCTTCCTTCCATCGTCACCTTAAGCAAGGCTGACTGCTCCGGTGTAGGTGTTCCCATAGCTTCTAGTGTCACTTCTAGGGCTTCTACTTGAGAGAATATAGGAGACTTTAATCCTTTATTCTCCGATACTTGCTTGCAGGCTACAACAGGGAAGGTCAGGAGCGCGTTAATGTATGATGCTTTATCAGCAGGGTTTCCTATTGCTTGGATGCCATACTGTATCAGACATAAATCGCGTAACGCTCTCAAGCTTTTAACTTCTAATTCTGTGCGTGTAAACATAAAATAGAGTTACCTCTTGTAAAAGTGGAAATCGGTGGTGAACTAGTTTGCAAGACACAATCGCCACCGATCTAAAACTCCATTCGCTTGCTATCACGCAGTTCAAGTCTTATTCATATTTCTCAACAATGCCTAATCCTAAAGGTAATCCAGAAAATTTAAAAAACTTCACCACAGACAGAGAAAAACCATTAACCGAGCAAGTCAATCTGAGAGTTACGAAAGAAATGAAGGAAGAGATACAGAAACAAGATAACCCTCCTGAATTTTGTAGAGAAGCAATTCAAGAGAAATTAGATAGGAATAAAGAGAAATAGTGAGAGCCAGATAATTTTTAGAGCAGTTGAAAATTTAGACTTTGGGATTC
>NZ_JAIVFR010001166.1 GCF_020829685.1 Nostoc sp. CHAB 5715
TGAATGTAGGAATGGCAATGGTAAGCAATTTATTCATATTAAGTTCAATTCTGTAGTTAAGGATAATTGGCAGTAACAGCAGCTTATTAATTATTAAGTTGCTTTTTAGCAGGGCTATTTCGTTCTAAACATAAACCGCCCAGAACTAAAGTTCCGCGGCTCATAGCTTAAGTCCACTTTAGTGGACTAAAAACCTTTCTTAGTCGTCTTTAGACAACTTTTGTTATTAGCCTCAGAATTTATTCTGAGGCGGGCTAGATGAGAATGAAATAGCCCTGGGCAATACCCTGCAATGACAATACGTGGGTCGGCCTTGTTAATGCGTTCCCTGTCTCATAGTTTGGCATCGGACTATGGTTAAAAATTAATAACATGGATTTGCCAATTATTTACCACCCAGATTACGTTGCTTTGCTACCTGAAGGACATCGTTTCCCGATGTCTAAGTTCCGACAACTCTACGAATTGCTGTTAGCTGATGGTGTGGCTAATCAAGAACAATTTCACACCCCCGAACGTCCACCGCTAAAATTGATAGAGTTAGTCCACACTCCAAACTACGTTAAATCTTACTGTGAAGGAACCTTAGATCCCAAAGCACAGCGTCGCATTGGTTTGCCTTGGAGTCCAGCATTAGCGAATCGTACCTGTGTAGCGGTAGGTGGTACGATACTGACTGCTAAACTGGCACTAAGTCAGGGTTTAGCTTGTAATACGGCTGGTGGAACTCATCATGCTTTTCCTAGTTATGGGTCTGGTTTTTGTATTTTCAACGATTTAGCGATCGCCTGTCGCGTTTTACAAAAATTCGGACTTGTCCAAAAAATCCTGATTGTAGATTTGGATGTGCATCAAGGAGACGGCACCGCTTTTATCTTCCAAGACGACGACAGCGTTTTTACTTTTTCTATGCACTGCGAAGTCAATTTCCCCGGTACTAAACAAAACAGCGATTTGGATGTTCCTTTGCCGGTGGGAATGGAGGATGATGCTTATTTACAAACTTTAGCGAATTATCTATCAGATTTATTATCAAAAGTCAAGCCAGATTTAGTATTTTATGATGCAGGTGTTGACCCTCATATAGGCGATCGCTTAGGCAAATTAGCCCTTACCGATGCTGGCATTTTTCGCCGGGAAATGCAGGTTTTGAGTACCTGTATGAGTAGCGGTTATCCAGTCGCCTGCGTCATTGGCGGTGGTTATGCTGATGATATGAAATCTTTAGTATGGCGGCATTCTCTGCTGCATCGCGCTGCCAGTGAAGTTTACCGCCAGTACAAACTATAGTCATTTAGTGGGCAATAATAACCGAAATCGTAGAGTTTTTAAACGCAGAGGAACGCAAAGTAAACGCAAAGGTACGCAGAGTTTTGACAAATTTAATTCGTAGCGAATCGGACTAAAATAAACTTTGCGCTCCTCTGCGCTTACCTCTGCGCGACGGCAGTCGCTACAACGGGGAGCCACTGCGTTGGACGGGTTCCCCGGCTTGAAGCAAGTGGCGTGGGAACCCCGCAACGCGCTGCCTCCCCTTTGCGTTTAAATTTAAACCCTATTTTGTTGGCAAAGGCAGTACTGGATGAACAACGGTAAACTCAGAATCTACGAACTAGCAAAAGAATTGAATTTAGATAGCAAGAAGCTATTATTAATTTGCGAAAAGCTCAAAATTGTAGTCAAAAGCCATACCAGCACCATCTCAGAATCCGATGCAGAACGTATTCGTTCAGTAGCAAATAAATTAACAGCAAAATCCTCGAAAATTAAAACAAACTCTGAAGATTGGGGTTATATGTTCATAGCTTCAGCAATTGATAGTTTTATCCGCCATCTTGAAGGTGAAGCTGCCCTGAAATCATATCCCGAATTTAGGGAGCGGCGCGATCGCGCCAATGAGTTAATGTTGGAATGTGTCGGTAAAAAACCTTCTCTATTTTATGTGCGTCGCAAAGGCGCGGGAAAAGAAGCAAGAGAAGAAATTTGGGATTTGACAATAGCAACAGACTCCGATGTTCCATTACCCGCAAGACTTGAGAAGCTAAGAAAAACATTAGGATTTAGAGCGGCTGTACCAAAAGATGGCGG
>NZ_JAIVFR010001167.1 GCF_020829685.1 Nostoc sp. CHAB 5715
GGGAGATAGGAAAGTAAATTCCTCCTCATCCCCCTCATCCCCCTCATCCCCCTCATCCCCCTCATCCCCCTCATCCCCCTCATCCCCCTCATCCCCCTCATCCCCCTCATCCCCCTCATCCCCCTCATCCCCCAAAATTATTGGTGGTCGTTACGGTCTTTCATCTAAAGAATTTACTCCGGCGATGGTGAAGGGCATTTTTGACAACCTTGCTCAAGCTAAACCGAAAAATCACTTTACTATCGGTATTAATGACGACGTTAGTCATACTTCTTTGAGCTTTGACCCTAACTTTTCTACAGAATCGGATAACGTTGTTAGGGCAATGTTCTATGGGTTGGGTGCTGATGGTACAGTTGGGGCTAACAAAAACTCCATCAAGATTATTGGTGAAGAAACCGACAATTACGCCCAAGGCTACTTTGTCTATGATTCCAAAAAATCTGGCTCGATGACCGTCTCTCACTTACGCTTCGGGAAAGAACCAATTCGTTCTACCTACTTAATTGACCAAGCTAACTTTATTGGTTGTCATCATTGGGGATTTCTGGAACGCATAGATGTTTTAAAGGCTGCTATTCCTGGGGCAACTTTGCTGCTTAACAGTCCTTATGATGCAGATATCGTCTGGGAATATCTGCCGATGAAGGTGCAGCAGCAAATTATCGAAAAGCATTTGAAGTTATACGTGATTAATGCTAGCCAGGTTGCCCGCGAAAGTGGCATGGGTGGCAGAATTAACACTATTATGCAGGTATGCTTCTTTGCCTTAGCGGGTGTCTTGCCACAAGAAGAAGCGATCGCTAAAATCAAGCAAGCAATTGACAAAACTTACGGTAAAAAAGGTGCAGAAGTTGTCCGCATGAACTTGCAAGCTGTAGACAACACCTTAGACAACTTGCATAAAATAGATGTCCCACAAACAATCCCCAATACAGACGCGATTAATCGCATCTCTCCCAAATTTGTACAGACGCGATTAATCGCGTCTCTCTCCGCTCCCAAATTTGTCCAAGAAGTTCTAAGCAAAATCATGGTGTGGGAAGGTGATGATTTACCTGTTAGCACACTACCTGTCGATGGCACCTTTCCCGTAGGTACTGCTAAGTGGGAAAAACGTAACGTTGCCGAAGAGATACCTGTATGGGAGCCGGATGTCTGCGTTCAATGTGGTAAGTGCGTGATGGTTTGTCCTCACAGTGCCATCCGGGCAAAGGCTTATCAAGCGGATGAGTTAGTCAATGCACCAGGAACCTTCAAATCAACTGGTGCAAAAGATAAAGACTTTGCCAATCAACAATTTACCATTCAAGTTGCCCCAGAAGATTGCACAGGATGCACTATTTGTGTAAATATTTGCCCTGCTAAAGATAAATCTGAGCCATTGCGGAAAGCGATTAACATGGCACAGCAGTTGCCATTGCGAGAACAAGAGCGTAAAAACTGGGATTTCTTTTTGAGTTTACCTAATCCTGACAGGCGATCGCTAAAATTAAACCAGATTCGCCAACAACAACTGCAAGAACCTTTATTTGAATTTTCTGGTGCTTGTGCAGGTTGTGGTGAAACACCTTACTTGAAATTATTAACACAATTGTTTGGCGATCGCGCCATCATCGCCAATGCTACAGGTTGTTCCTCAATTTATGGTGGTAATCTCCCCACAACACCTTGGACAACCAACGCCCAAGGACGCGGCCCCGCGTGGTCTAATAATTTATTTGAAGATAACGCCGAATTCGGTTATGGCTTCCGTCTTTCTCTCGACAAACAAGCTGAGTTTGCGGCAGAATTGTTGCAAAAATTGGGGAGTGGGGCATGGGGCATAGGGCATGGGGAATTGGGAATACCTCACGAGTTGATACAGTCTATTCTCAATGCCAAACAAAACACTGAGGCTGATATTTGGGAACAACGAGAACGGGTAGCGCTGTTGAAACAAAAACTAGATGAACTGTTAGAAAAAGAAAATTACCACTCCTATGCCCTATGCCCCATGCCCCATGCCCCATGCCCAATATCCATCAGGCTGACCGACACTCTAAGTCCACTGTTTTTGAACTCTTGTAAATTTTCGGGCAACTGGTG
>NZ_JAIVFR010001168.1 GCF_020829685.1 Nostoc sp. CHAB 5715
GCTTTTCGACTAGCTGCGATCGCACCTCGACTCAACTTGATAAAAGACACCAAACTCACATCGCCACAAGCCAAAACCAACTGAGAAATTAAGTGTTGTTCAATTTCCGAACGGTGAGACAAATCAGTTTTTTCATTTTAGATACACTCACACTTAAACAATGAAGCCTTGAGAAACTTATCAGTTTTCACTTTTATCGTAAATTAAAGAGTTTAAGACCCGCAACGTCAACACGTAGTTCAGTTTCAGTCGGGGTTTAAATCCTCGTACTTCGGCTACGCGAAGTTTCCGTCTGAAACTCTCTTCAATTTTGAATACAACGACTTGCTCAGTACAAGTTTTGAATACTTCGGCTACGCTCAGTACAAGTTTTGAATTTTGAATTTTTAATTCCCTATCTATTACTTTTACTTTAATAGATGTGAACTTTTGATGATTTGATTCTAAGTACAGCTTTGCGTAAAATCGTGGCGAATTGAGGGTTGAAATTTAAACGCAGAGGGGAGGCAGGGCGTTGCGGGGGTTCCCACGCCACTTGCTTTATGCAGGTGTTCCCGTCCACCGCAGTGGCTCCCCGTTGTAGCGACTGCCGTCGCGCAGAGGTAAGCGCAAAGGTACGCAGAGAATTCGCTACGAATTAATGAAATGTTGTACTAAGTTAACCTAACTGTTGTATCAGCTTTCTTGCCACAGATGCGATCGCTTCCCAATTCCCCTCTGTGACAAGCTTTTTGGGAAATAATTCCCCGCTCAAACCGACAGCGATCGCTCCGGCTTGTAAAAATTCTTTGGCATTTTCCAAAGTCACGCCGCCAGTAGGAATTAAGGGAATCTCACCTAGTGGCCCTTGCAAACTTTTAATATAATCTACCCCTCCCACTGCTTGCACGGGAAACACTTTTACACAACTAGCGCCCTGACTCCAGGCGGTAACAATTTCTGTAGGAGTCATAGCTCCTGGGATGATAGGCACATTTTTTTCTTGTGCTGCTTGAATCATTGCGGAGTCAACGTGGGGTGTAAAGAGGAATTGCGCCCCAGATGCGATCGCTTCTTCTAGCTGCTGCACATTGAATAGCGTACCAGTGCCAATAGTACAGGCTGGTAATTCTGACCGTAGTTGAGTGATTAATTCCCCAGCCCGCGAACTATTCCAGGTAATCTCAATTAACTGCATTCCCCCAGATGCTACAGCCATTGCCATTTGCTGTCCCACTTCGATTTTAGGGGCGCGGATGACTGCGATCGCACGATGTTTTTGCAATTGTGATAACCAAATTTGATTAGGCATTTTGACTGGGAATTAGGGATTAGGGATTGGGGATTGGGCTAATACAAGCAAATTTTCTCACTTACCAGTCCCCATTCCCCAATACAAGCGTGACATAGTAACAGCGAACGGCTTTCAAACTTGCTTCTTGTATCAAGTTATGAGATATTAAAAACGGCAGTAAGTTTATCGAATTACCGTAGTTTAAAATAAATACCTCAGCTTTTGGAACTAAAGGAGTAATTAAAATGACAATTGCACGACAAAACCCAGCAGGATATTTACCAATTAGCATTCATGATTCCGAAAGCATGGAAATAGGCAGCCTGTGGAAGCTTGTCCGACTAGGTGCAGTACAAATAAACGGATTTTGGTGGCGGACTAAGGCATACGGAACGATTTTAGGGGTTATGTTGCTAACCTTGGTGAGCCTGATTTTCCTAAGTATGCATTGGTCTTACCGAAGACTGTTCCCATTTCTCAGCCATTGAGTCATTAACTACGCTCGTCCTATACATCGCCTAATTTTGCTTCCTTTACATTACTTTAGAGACAGCCATTAAAAACTCAGCTTAATTCTTCTAGTAGAGGAGAGAGCTACTTAAAAATGCATATACTGCAATTACCAAGCAATAGTTTGATAAGCGCCTAGTTAAAGACCAACTAGGAGCTTTTTTTTATTGATTATCTAGCTTAATAGGGTTCAAGAGGCAGGAGAACGGCGTACTTCCAAGCTTGTAGTTGTAGACTCCGGTGCAGACCAATGCATACTTAGGAAAATCAGGCTCACCAAGGTTAGCAACATAACCCCTAAAAT
>NZ_JAIVFR010000116.1 GCF_020829685.1 Nostoc sp. CHAB 5715
GTAATGCTCACCCTGTTAAACGTTACACAATTTCAGTAATGCTGACGATTTTGCCAGAGGTACGATTAATCCGCTGAATTTGTGGGGTCATTTTACTAGCTGGAACAATGTACTCAGTAGTACTGATGCGGCGGGGGCTGTCGAATTTGGAACCTCTCACCACGATTTTGAACCGTTTTTCGGTGCCAGAACCAATCACAGTTGCTGAAGAGGCTTTAATGGCATTGGCACTGTTGGTGGCAACTGCATAAACCAATTGGGCAGTTTTGACTGAGCTGTCAATTTGGGCAGGGCCGCGATCAAGAGCAAATATCCGGTTGTAGCCCACTTGCTTGGAGTTGGCTTCGCTGCTTCTACCGCGATCGTAAGGCACTACGTTTTCGCCAAAGGCTGCTTGATATTCACTGCTATCGATGTAGGAATCAATTTCAGCATCGTAGCCCTCGGCTACAGTACGAACAATATGCTCGGAAACTTCTCGTTGATCCTGGGGTGCCCGACCAAGTAAGTGCAGAAAGTTAAGTTCTACAAAACGGTAGGGAGCGCAAGATGAGAAGTAGCGGGTACGATAAAAATCAGACTTGGCAACGGTGCGAACAAATTCCCGCACGGTGATGGAGCGATCGCACAATTGTGATTCTGCTGTCAGCAACCGCTCGCTCTCCATGACATGAGGGTTGCCTAAAACTTGTTTGTAAACTGCACGGATGATAGTTTGAATTTCCTCTAACCCACTAGCGGGCCAAAGTTCAAGAATTGTCTGGGATGCCATTGAAATCTATGCTCCTCAATATTTAAGTTTGCACCTGAATTTATACAGCAGTGATACTTGCTATCACACCGCCCTGCTGGTGAATCCGCTGATACTCTTGAGAGAGCTTTTCGTATGGCACCAGAAAGACTTGGTTGGAACGGCGAAACCTGGAAATATTATTGAAGGTTTTGGCACGATAACCCGTGACTTCAATGCGGTAAACTTTACCACTAGCACTAGCATCGACTCCAAGACGAGTACGCGCACCAGTCCGAGGTGTAGAGAAGGTTGCTCCTGCACTAGCAGGTGAGATTACTGCTGTGGGTGTGCCTTGAATTACTAAGGAATTTAGCTTGGGAGCCTTACCCGACAGGTCACCCTTCAGGCTGCTGCTAGAAGCACCCCGCACCAACAAGAAGGTGTGAGTAAATTGCACCATGCTCTGAAGCGCTTCGGTTTTGTAGCCTCGGATGTAAGGCACAAAGTTTTCCCCAAAGGTAGATTGATACTCATCACTATCGAGATAAGAATCGATCTCAGCTTCAAACCCTTGATTATCAAGAATGGTGCTGTGTGCCCGCATTTCTTCTAAATCAAGCGGTGGACGACCCAGCAAATGGCGGAAGTTGAGTTCGATCGCCCGGTAGCGCGCACAACTGGTGAAAAAGCCAGAACGATAGAGTTCAGATTTAGCCACTGCTCTGACAAACTCGCGGACGCTCAATTCACCCCGCTTAAACTGGGATTCGGGCACAGCAAGCCGCTCACTTTCCATCACATAGGCATTGCCTAATACTTGCCGATAGACTGCCCGAATGATTGTTTCTGCTTCTTCTTGTGAGCGACCTGGCACCCACTCAACGGGAGGGGTTTCATCAAATAGACTTACTCCCAAGCGTGAAGCTGGTCCAAATGGCATTAATTGTTTCTCCTGTTAACGAAAGTTTAAGAAAATTGTTTCAATTTATAAAGAAATTTCAGATTGCTCACCCAGTCCAATCAAATCGCTGGATTAATTTGTTGCAACTCAAATTGCCAGCATCTATAAGCATGGAAGTTTTTATTTCCTAAATGCTCAAGCTTTTTAGGCATTTTATACGCTTTGTTATGATCATTTTCTTATGAGCGCGTAACGATGAACATCAAGATTTGTAAATTATAATAAAATCAGATCAGACAGATCAGAGAATTTTGCACTCAGTTTGCACAAACGATTCTTATCTCATGGTGCATTCGTGAGAGATTAAGATAACATTACTTTTGTCAATTAGTAATTTTGCTTAAATTCAGAAACAGCGAAGGTACGATGTTAACTCTTGTACTGAACTGATGGAGCAAAAATAAATGATGGGTATAAAGATTAAGGGACTTCCAAGAAATAAATTATCCAAATAAACGTAGACGCAAAGCGGTGAGGGGGTCGCAGTCTTGGACGCCACATCCTCCACTTGGGGAGACCCCAAGACCGGAGTGGCTCCGGTTCCCGTCGTTAGCGCAGCGTTAGCGACGCAGGAGCGTCTTGCGATAGCGCAGCATTAGCGAGTCATCGAGCGTCACCCCCGAACCCGTTGGCGCAGCCTCTCGTAGAGAAGGGCTTGCCGCAGACTACCACAGAGACACAGAGGAATAAGGAGGAGAGAGTTTTTTAAGTATTTTTTTATTTAGAAGTCCCTAAGCGTAGGCGTAGCCTGCCAACTCTTGGAGTAAACTCTACATTATCTTTGCAATCAAGAACAGCTACAATCCCACAAACATAATTGGACTCAAGCACTAATCAATTATTTAATAAATAATATACCCAAGAATTCTACCACTACAACTCACACACAATCTTGAGGATGTCAAAATGGCTTTTAGTAGCTACAAAACTCTCGGTGAAGTTCTCAAAGCATTTCAAGTCACCTTCACGGAAGCAATTTTTATCAGCGAAATCCCCTTTAATATTTCCGACTACTTCCGCGAAGATTTAGAACTGATGATGCGCGATGCTGTTGTTGATAACTCAGAATTTGCTATCTGCGAAAATCTGATTTATCCAGTTCTTAAAGAAGTTTGGAAAACCTATCGCCAACATTTTATTTTATGGAGTCATCAATCCTTAAATTATGATGAAAAACTATCAGGATTTCCTGAATATATTTTGGCGAAACGTTCACCCTTAGGTAAAGTCGTCTTTGACAAACCATACTTTATCTTAGTGGAAGCTAAACAAGACAACTTTGAAACAGGTTGGGCGCAATGTTTAGCAGAAATGATTGCTGCTCAAAGATTAAATGGAGAATATAAAATAATTATTTTTGGTATTGTTTCTAATGGAATAACATGGCAACTGGGAAAACTAGAACATGAAATATTTACCAGAAATAGCACTTATTACACAATTCAAGAATTAGATAAATTATTCGCTGCTGTAAATTTTGTATTCCAACAATCTGAATTACAGCTAAATAATTTAGTTGCAGCCTAAACAGATTTTTTGAAATACATCCATGCACAAACGACTTGTAAACCAGAAAAATTCGCCAACTGGGACATTCACAGAAATAGGACTTAACTTTTTTACTGGGGTAGGAGAGTTTTTATCACGAAAAGAAGCAGATAATTATGGTTTTTCTAAACCAGATAATCAAGATTCTCCAGTTCGTGCAGAATCTATGGAATTAGATTTTGGTGTTCAACTTAAATGGGAAGGTGACACAGAATCTGGTGTTAAAGATTTATAAGAAGAATTCAGAACTCAGGAGTCAGAATTCAGTATGAATTCTGTACGAGTGGGTAATGAATATTGGTTAAAACCTCGCCCCTGGTGAGCGAAACTAGTATTAAATATTCAACAATACAAGCATATTTTGTGGGCATTATAATCCCAAGCCAATTTTACGCAAAGCTGTACTAAGTTACAAGCTGCCCAAGCACATCAGACTTGGAAATCACTTTCAGAATTGACCGAGCGAGTCACCAAATTCAGGAGGCAGGAGGTAGGAGGTAAACCCTATAAATAATCTAAAATCTAAAATCCAAAATGGTATAAGACTTAAAAATGAAAGCACCATTACCTGATAATGAAATACAGCGAATCGAATCTCTTTTGGAGTATAAAATCCTCGATACTCCTTCGGAAGCTGCCTTTGACGACCTTACCCGTTTAGCCTCATATATTTGTGGAACTCCCATTGCCTTAATCAGTTTAATTGATAGCGATCGCCAATGGTTCAAGTCAAAAGTTGGTTTGGATGCGCTACAAACACCCCGAAATCTGGCATTCTGCGCCCATGCTATTATGCAACCTGAGGTTTTTGTTGTACATGATGCCACAGATGAGACGGGGAGTGGGGAGTGGGGAGTGGGGAGTGGTGTAGTTCAATTACTTGAAAAGCGCTGTAAGTTTATTGACTTGCTTGTTCATTACTCAAGAATTTTGATAAAAAATAATATAAAACAATCTTTTTTAAGTAATTTATGTTTTTATTTATTATTGAAGAAGAATTCTGACTTCTGTTTGATAATTACCACTAGCGATCGCTACATTTATCATGTTGTACCGAAAGCCAATAAACAAGTTGCAAAAATTCATCCAAAAACAAAGTTATTTACATATAGGGGTTTTGCTGGCAACTCTGTTGAGCATCATATTGTTCAGTTGGGTAGCACTCTCACAGCAACCAGTTACCCTCAATCTGTTAATGACTGCCCCTGATGCCGAACCTTGGAGGCAGGGTTTAATTAGAGACTTCGAGGCTGAGAACCCAGGTATTCGCATTAACCTGGTTGAAGGGCCGAATGCCACAAATTTGCTCGAAGACCTGTATACCTCATCTTTTATCTTAGGTGAATCCCCTTATGACCTGATCAATATGGATGTTATCTGGACATCCAAGTTTGCTGCTGCTGGATGGTTGCTACCCCTAGACGATCGCATTTCTAAACAGGAATTAGGAGCATTTTCATCCCAGGATGTAGAAGGGGGACGTTATCAAAACAAACTTTACCGCATTCCAGTGCGTTCTGATGTGGGAATGCTCTACTACCGGGAAGATTTAATTCAACAAGCAGGATTGAAATCCCCAGAAACCTTTGATGATTTGATCCGAATTTCCCAAGTCTTGCAGAAGAAAAAGGAAGTGAATTGGGGCTATGTTTGGCAGGGTCGCCAATATGAAGGACTTGTGGCGATGTTTGCGGAAGTTCTCGATGGCTTTGGTGGCTTCTGGGTTAATCCCGACACCCTCGAAGTTGGACTAGATCGACCAGAAACATTACAAGCCATTGAGTTTCTGCGTAGTACTATCAGGGAAGGCATTTCTCCTCCTGGAGTCACGACCTACCAAGAAGAAGACACCCGACGTTTGTTTCAAAGTGGTCAAGTAGCATTTTTACGCAGTTGGCCCTATGCGTGGCCTTTAGCTCAGGCAGAAAATTCGCCAATCCGAGGCAAAATTGCGATTAAACCGATGGTTCATGCTCCTGGGCAAACGGGAGCGGGAAGTCTTGGGGGCTGGGGTTTAGGGATTTCTAAAACCTCTAGACATCCCGAAGAGGCTTGGAAAGCAATTCAATATTTTACCAGTCGGGAAGCACAGCGCCGATTTATTTTCAGTGCAGGCTATGTGCCAAGTCGCCGGGATTTATTTACAGACCCAGAGATTGTTGCTAAATACCCCCACTATCCGCAATTATTGGAGGTTGTGGACAATGCAGTTTTACGTCCGCCGATCGCCCAATATGCTCAGACATCAGATATTTTACAGCGTTATCTCAGCGCCGCGTTATCTGGTCGGATAAATTCGGAACGGGCAATGCAAGCTGCGGCGGCTGAAACACGCCGACTGCTAGGGGCAGGGGGAGTTAGAAGTTAAAGCATTGGCTTAAAGACTTGTTCATCCACCTCGGATACTCATTCATCCACCTCAAAGACTCATTAACGGAGTTCAAAGACTCATTAATCCACCTCAAAGACTCATTAACGGAGTTCAAAGACTCATTAACGGAGTTCAAAGGCTCATTAATCCACCTCAAAGACTCATTAACGGAGTTCAAAGACTCATTAATCCACCTCAAAGACTCATTAACGGAGTTCAAAGACTCATTAATCCACCTCAAAGACTCATTAACAGGGTTCAAAATCCCCAATGCCCAATTCTCAATGCCTTATGACCAATGACCAATGACAAATGACAAATGACAAATGACAAATGACAAATGACAAATGACAAATTTACATACACTCAGAAGTCGAGAACAACAGACAGCATGGATATTACTAACACCCGCATTGCTGCTGCTGTTGTTTGTATTTGCCTACCCGATTTTACGAGCATTTTGGTTAAGCGTATTTACTAGAAATCTGGGAACAGAACTACAACCTGTATTCTCTGGTTTGGAAAATTATGTGCGGATGGCGGGAGATGGTCGTTTCTGGCAGAGTTTGTGGGCGACAACGGTGTTTACAACAGCATCAGTAATCTCAGAACTATTGCTAGGACTGGGGGTTGCCCTAGTTCTCAACCAGGCGTTTTTTGGACGGGGCATAGTGCGTACAACCGCGATTATACCTTGGGCTTTGCCTACCTCTCTGATTGGTCTGGCGTGGGCTTGGATTTTTAACGACCAGTTTGGGGTTGTAAACGATATTCTGCGGCGGTTGGGGCTGATTGAGACTGGGATTAATTGGTTAGGAGATCCAACGCTGGCGATGATAGCAGTGGTTTTTGCTGATGTTTGGAAAACTACGCCGTTTATCAGTATCCTGTTGCTAGCTGGGTTGCAGTCGATATCACAAGACCTCTATGAAGCTTACTCGGTCGATGGGGCAAATGCTTGGCAAAGCTTCCGCAATATTACCCTGCCACTGCTGCTGCCGCAAATCTTAATTGCACTGCTATTTCGGTTTGCTCAAGCTTTCGGGATTTTCGACTTGATTGCTGTGATGACTGGGGGTGGCCCTGGTGGCGCTACGGAAGTGGTGTCATTGTATATTTATTCTACGGTGATGCGCTACTTAGATTTTGGTTATGGAGCAGCCCTTGTAGTAGTGACATTTTTAATATTGATTGCTGCGGTAGCGATCGCTAGTTTCTTGCTTAACAAATACCGTGCCAAAACATCAGGAGCCATTTAACCCATGAGTGTAACTCCACAAGCAGTTCCAACGACTCCAAAACCAATAGGGGGAACCAAGTTTTCTCTGAAAAAAATCTTGCTGCCCATAATAGTTGTATTAGTGGTGATATTCAGCCTAGCGCCAGCCTTATGGCAATTGCTGACCTCGTTTAAAGTGAATGAGGATATTGCCGCCGTTCCTACTGTTTATTTCCCCACACGATTCACCTTCAATCATTACACTGAGTTATTTACTCGTCGCCCATTTTGGCGCTACATCTTCAACAGCGCCTTTGTATCCGTTACTTCTACAGTTGTATCTTTAGCGATCGGCGCACCTGCGGCTTATGCCCTCGCACGGTTACGCCCTTGGGGTGAACGATTTATCCTCGCCAGCGTTTTAATTGTTACCTTATTTCCTGGAATTCTGTTGTTCTTAGGACTGTTAGAAATTATCCAGGCGCTTAGATTGGGCAACAATTATCTGGCGTTGGTTATACCATATACTGCCATCAATTTGCCGCTAACAATTTTGGTACTCAGAAGCTTTTTTCAACAATTGCCAAAAGATTTGGAAGATTCCGCTAGGGTCGATGGCTACAACACTTTTCAACTACTATGGCAAATCGTGCTACCCATGACCCTTCCCGCCTTAGTGACTACTGGAATCCTCACCTTTATTTTTGCTTGGAACGAGTTTATTTTCGCTCTCACATTTATGACCCGTGAAGAGTTGAAGACAATTCCCGTTGCTGCTGCTCAGTTGGGTGGTGCGACAATATATGAAATTCCCTACGGGCCAATCGCTGCTGCAACTGTTGTGGGGACGTTACCTTTGATTTTATTAGTTTTGTTTTTCCAGCGCCGGATTGTCCAAGGTCTTACTGCTGGTGCTGTCAAAGGATAAATAGAAAAATGGCTAAACTCGAACTCAAAAACTTAAATAAAACCTATAATCCTAAAGTTGTCCCTGTTAAAGACGTTAGCTTAACTGTAGATAACGATGAGTTTCTCACTTTACTTGGCCCTTCTGGCTGTGGCAAATCTACCGTCCTAAGAATGATTGCGGGCCTTGAAGAACCTACTCGCGGTCAGATCAAGATTGGGGAGGTGGATGTCACCTACAAACGAGCAGCCGATCGCAACATTGCAATGGTATTTCAAAGCTATGCACTCTATCCCCACATGACGGTGTACGAAAACCTCGCTTCTGGACTCAAGCTGAAAAAAGTACCACCTACAGAAATTAAACAGCGAGTGGCAGAAGTGGCAGAAGTTTTAGGATTAGCAGAGTTAATGAACCGTAAGCCTGGCCAAATGTCTGGAGGTCAACGGCAGAGGGTTGCTGTCGGTCGTGCTTTGGTGCGTAATGCCGATGTGTACCTGCTGGATGAACCCTTAAGTAACCTGGATGCATTACTGCGCGAAAGAGTTCGAGCCGATATCAAGCAAATTTTTGCAGCACAAAAAGTGCCAGTTGTCTACGTCACCCACGACCAAACCGAAGCGATGACACTCTCCACAAAAGTTGCATTGCTCAACGATGGCTATGTCCAGCAACTTGACCCACCTGAGTGCATTTATAACCATCCAGCTAATCTATTTGTGGCTGGATTTGTTGGTAGTCCGCAAATGAATTTGCTGACTTTACCTTGTAGGGGACAATACGCGATCGTGGGTAACTTCCAAGTGCTTCTCCCAGATATACCAACAGTACCACCGCAGATTGTTTTGGGCATCCGCCCAGAAGATGTCCGCATTGCTCAACCAGGTGATACCCAGACTATCCAAGGGAGAGTGTTTTTAGTAGAAAACTTGGGTATGCACTATTTGGTCAGTGTCAAGATTGAGGGTTCACAAACCGGAGCGATTACGGTACGTGCTTTGTTGCCAACAGACCAAAATTGGAGTAGCGAAGATATTACACTAGCATTGCCCTCTGAAGATATTCATTGGTTTGATGTTCAATCTGGCCATGCTCTTGTTAAAAGACAAATGTTGTATTGAAGTCTGTCATTAACTAAATGACTAAATTTACATGGTTGCGATCGCCCCCTAATCCTCTTAAAATTTAACTTCTTGATTTCATTTTGAAATTTTATATTATAAACCAATACGCTTGGGTTGAACGAACGCGAATTTATGTTGAGCGAAGTCGAAACACAACGTCCTGTAGGGAAGTGAAACCCAACAAAGGCCCGAAAATGTTGGGTTTCGTTCCTCAAACGCCACTTGCTTCAAGTCGGGAAACCCGCCCAACGCAGTGGCTCAAACGCCACTTGCTTCAAGTCGGGAAACCCGCCCAACGCAGTGGCTCAAACGCCACTTGCTTCAAGTCGGGAAACCCGCCCAACGCAGTGGCTCAAACGCCACTTGCTTCAAGTCGGGAAACCCGCCCAACGCAGTGGCTCCCCAACCTACACAAATTTATTTTTCTGGCTTAACCCAAGCATATTGCATTATAAGCGATTACTACTTCCAATTTTTATTCTCTACGAGATGCTGAACGCGATCGCTTTAATTCAAGCTCAAATTCACTTCAAAATCTCCCTTAATTAACGAAAAAAGTTTATTAAAAAAACACATATTCAGTATATTACCTGATGTATACCACAATTGTTTCTAGTTAACATTTAGCAAATAGTACGGTAATAAAAAGGAGTCAGAATACAGAATTCAGAATTCAGAATACTCTACCCATAAAGGGATAGAGTTTTAATTATTGTTGAATATTTAATACTAGTTTCGCTTAACCTCGGGCAAGGTTTTAACCAATATTCATTACCCACTCGTACAGAATTCATACCTGTTTTCTGACTCCTGAGTTCTGAATTCTTCTTATAAATACTTAAGCTAGAAGATAAAGTTGCAAAGTTAAATGACTATTGATTAGCCGTAAATTTAACTTTGATCACTCTATTAACTTTTGGTTGCATACTGATAAATTGTCTCATATCATGTCCGCCAAATTACCCCTAATAAAAGAACCCCACCCTCAACCCCTCCCCGCAGGCGGGGAGGGGAGCTAAAGCGCAGCTTTGGCGGGGTGGGGTTCCGGGTATTATGCTTAATTGGCCGGACGTGATATCACACTAACTCGGAAACTAAAGTATTTTCAAAAAACTAAGTTTGATCTGCCACGCCGATAGCTTACCCCTATGGGAATCTTGCTTCGCATAGCGTCTCGTAGAGAAGCGGTAGCGAGTCGCTCGATGTGCTACTAACGCTGTGCTATCGAGCGTCATAGCCCGTCGTAGACATCGCGTTTCATCAATCCGGTAAAAAATAGGGCGCTGCTAATTGAGTCAACAACAGACTATGAACACCTTTGAGATTAACATCCAGCGTAAATCAGGAAATAACTGGCCAATTGTAGTCGAACATAGCCGACCTGGTGAACTTCTATCATCGCGCTCAGAAGGAATTCTCCAACTGTCACTGGAAGATTTTCAGCGACTGACTAGCTTACTAGGTCAGCCGAAAGACTATGGTATATTTCTAGGAAAAGCACTGTTTCGTGAAGAAATCAGAGATGCTTTTGTTAGTGCGTTGCGGAACTCTCAAGAAACATTGCGGGTGTTGCTATTTATCGAAGCCGAAGATAAAGAACTGAGAACCTTACGTTGGGAAAGGCTCTGCGGTAACATTGATGACGGATGGCATTTATTAAGCCTAGAGCAACGAACACCATTTTCACTATATATACCAACAATTACAGACCGACGTTTTCCCCCAATTGGCAGAAGAGACTTACGCGCCTTGATACTGGTAGCCAGTCCTTCAGAAATTGAGCGGTTTAGCTTAGACTCTTTCAACGTCGAAGCCGCAGTAGAAAGTGTACGCCAATCTTTAGGGGTAATACCATCTGATGTCCTAGCAACAGTAGAAGGTGCTATTGGCTTACCGACTTTAGACGAACTGTGTCACCATCTAACCGACACAACAAAACAATACACGATGCTGCACTTTGTCAGTCATGGTAAAGTCATAGATCGGGGCGAAACAGTCCTCTACTGGGCGAAAGCAGATAATAAAGTAGACCCAGTGACAGGAACACGTTTAATAGAAAGACTGCGGACATTAAGAGGAGCCAAAG